>SXOM01000016.1 GCA_005776735.1 Pseudomonadota bacterium | reverse complement strand
CTTCATGCACGCGGCGGAGCTGTTGCGCCTCGGCGCCAACATCCACATCGAGGGGCGTACGGCCACCGTGCTCGGGCAGCCCGGACTCAGCGGCGCCACGGTCATGGCCACCGACCTGCGCGCGTCGGCCTCGTTGGTCCTGGCCGGCCTCGCGGCCGAGGGTCGCACCGAGATCCTCCGGTTGTACCACCTGGATCGCGGCTACGAGCGCCTCGTCGAGAAGCTCTCGGCCGTCGGCGCCCAGGTGGCGCGTGGGCAGGAAGGGCGGCCCCGGTTCGCGGCGCCCGCGGTGGCCTGACCGCCCGCCGCCCGGGGCGCCGCCCATAGCCCTCGTCCCTGGGCTGGAATAGGCAGGGCCGGGCGGGGAACGATGTCGATTCCGAGGCACGTGGTCGACGAGGTGCGCGCACGCACCGACATCGTGCAGGTCATCGGCCAGACGGTGACGCTGCGGCGTGCCGGCACGAGCCACGTCGGGCTGTGCCCGTTCCACAACGAGAAGTCGGGGAGCTTCAACGTCGTCCCGAGCAAGCAGATCTTCCACTGCTTCGGCTGCGGCGCCGGCGGCGACGTCTTCACCTTCCTCCAGAAGACACGAGGGGTGAGCTTCGTCGACGCGGTGAAGGAGTGCGCGGCCGCGGTGGGGGTCACCATCGAAGAGCGCAAGCTCACCCCCCAAGAAGAAGCGAAGTTGGCCCGACGGAAAGACCTGCACGGCACCTGCGAGGCCGCGTGCCGCTGGTACGAGACGACCCTGCTGGTCGGGAAAGAGGGCGCCCCCGGGCGCGAGTACCTCGCCCACCGCGGCGTGAGCCTCGACACCGCCAAGAAGTACCGCCTCGGTTTTGCACCCGAAGGGTGGAACAACCTCGAGACCCACCTCAAGCGCGAAGGCGTCGACGCCGACCTGTTGTTCCGCGCCGGCCTCGTCAAGCGCAACGAAGACCGCGGCACCACCTACGACGTGTTCCGCGGTCGCCTGCTCTTCCCCATCCTGGACGACCGCGGGCGGCCGGTGGCGTTCGGCGGGCGCGTCCTCCCCGGCGCACCGAAGGACGCGCCCAAGTACCTGAACTCCCCCGGGACCGACATCTACGAAAAGTCGAAGGTCCTCTACGGATTGTCGTACGCCCGAAACGCCGTGCAGCGCAAGGACCGCCTGATCGTGGTCGAGGGGTACTTCGACGCGGTCTCGTTGTGGCAGGCCGGCTTCGAGGAGGCCGTGGCGCCGTGCGGCACCGCGCTGACCGCCGACCAGCTCGAGGTGGTGCGGCGGCTCACGACCAAGGTCATCGCGCTCTTCGACACCGACGAGGCGGGGATCAACGCGGCCATGCGCGCGCTCGACCTGTTCCTGGCCGCCGGCATCGAAGCCAAGCGCCTGGACCTTCCGGGGGCCAAGGACCCCGACGAGTTCATCCAGCGCAACGGCGCCGCCGCGTTCGAAGAGCGGTTGGCCAAGACCGAACCCCTCTTGGAGCTGGTCATCCGCCGCACCCTCGATCGCCACGGCGCGAGCGCGGAGGGGCGCGGACGTGCCGTCGACGCGCTGGTGCCGACGTTCCGGAAGCTCACCGGCACCACGCGCGACCTGACGGTGCGGCGCGCGGCCGGGTGGCTCGGCACCCCCGAAGAGGAGCTGCAGCGCGCGGTCGGCCGCCCCGCCGGCGACGCCCCGCGCACCCCGGCACCGGCGCGCTGGGCCCCCGACAAGGACCTCGCGCACCTGTTGTGGCTCGTGGTCCACTACCCGACCGAAGTGCGCAGCGCGTTCGCCGAGGTCGACCCCGCGGTGGTCTCCGATCGTGAGGAGGTCCTGGGTGCGATCGCGCGGCTGCTTGGCGCGGAACCCCTGGCCGACGTCCTGGCGTGGAGCGAAGTCGACGCGCCCCACCTCGCGCGCGTCCTCGCCAGTGCCGCCGCGAACGCGGATCTTTATCGCATCGAAGCTGCTCTTCCAGCGGCGAAGGCCATCCTCTCCCGCCTGCAGCTCCGCACGATCGAAGCGCGGATCCTCACGATCAACCGTGAGATCCACCATTGCGAGACAACTGGCGACAAGTCAAGTTACGTGTCTCTCGTACGCGAGCTCGCCGGGCTTCAGGCCCGGGCGGTCTCACTCAAAATGTCCGTCAACCGCAGGGCGGGGGTCGTGGCCTGATGCAGAAGGACAAAGAGCTGAAGGAAGTCCAGGCGCTCGTCGCCATGGGGAAGGAGCGTGGCTACGTCACGCAGGACGAGGTCAACCAGCTCCCCGTGCACCTGATCTCGGGCGAGAACCTCGACGAGATCAACATCATGTTCTCCGAGCTCGACATCGAGGTCGTCACCCAGGCGCGCAAGCGCGCCGAGATGGAGCGTCGCGGCGTCCAGCCCGAGGAGAAGAAGACCAACGAGACCATCCCCACCGGGCGCAGCAACGATCCGGTCCGGATGTACCTCCGCAAGATGGGATCGGTCGCGCTGTTGTCCCGCGACGGCGAGATCGAGATCGCCCGGCGCATCGAGGAGGGCGAGCTCGCCATCCGCAAGAACACGATCGGCTCGCCGCTGGGCGTAGCGGTGGTCGTCGAGCTCCTGGCCGCCGAGGACGAGCGCATCGAGAAGGCCGCCCGCACCGGCAAGAAGCTCAAGCGCACCAAGACGAAGTCCGGGCGTACGCTCGATGTGGCGGTGGCCGAGCTGCGCGAGCTGCACGCCCGCCGCCGCGCGCTGCTCAAGGACACGGCCCGCGCGGAGTCCGAAGCCGGCGTGGCCGAGCTCGCCACCGTCGAGGCCACGGTCCTCGAGATCATGGACGGGCTGGAGCTCGAGCGGCAGGTCGCGCTCGACCTCGCGAAGAAGGTGCACGCCCACTGGGCGGTGGTGGCCGCCTGCGACCGCGAGATCGAAGGCGTCGCGCGGATCGCGGGCGTGCCGGTGCGCGAGCTGCGGCGGAGCATCCGCCGCGTCCGCCGCACGCCGGAGCGCGGTGGGTCGGAGCTGGTGGAGCAGAGCGGCATCGACGAAGTCCAGTGGGCCGAGTTCGACAGTCGCGTTCGGCGCGAGCTGCGCCGCATCCGCAAGGTCGAAGAGGACCTCGGCATCGACGCCGAGGAGCTGCGGGTCATCGCGCTGCGCCTCAAGCGGGGCGAAGCGATGGCCGAGCACGCCAAGAACGAGCTCATCGAGGCCAACCTGCGCCTGGTGGTGAGCATCGCCAAGAAGTACACCACCCG
>SXOM01000162.1 GCA_005776735.1 Pseudomonadota bacterium | reverse complement strand
GCGCCTCGAGGCCGGCCAGCGCCACCAGGCGCGCGTGCGCCGCGCCAAGGCGCGCGAGGAGGGGCCCGGCCGCCTGCGGGTCGAGCGCGCGCGCCTGGGGGCCCAGGAGCGCTTCGACGTCGGGCGTCGCGTGGGCGGACTCGTGCACCTGGTTGGCGACAAGCGCGGCGAGCGGCAACCCGCGAAGGCGCAGCTCGGCGAAGAAGAAGTTGGCGACCTCCATCGAGGGCTCGGTCGGCGCGGCCACGACCACGAAGGCGGTGCCGGCGTCGACGAAGAGCCGCTCGACCGCTTCGTGGCGCTCGCGGAAGCCGTCGTACAGGTCTTTGAACAGACCGAAGAAGGCCGCGATGTCGCCGAGGAACGCATCCCCGAAGATGTGGCCGAGCAGGCGGTACACGACCGCGGTGGTGCCCGCGAGCAGGCGGCTCCCGAAGAAGCCCCCTTCGTCCTCGTGCGGGGCGAGGAGCCGCTTCATGATCTGCTTGTCGAGGAACCGCGACAGCCGACCCGGCGCGTCGAGGAAGTCCAACGCGTTCTTGACCGGCGGGGTGTCGAGCACGACCAGGTCGTACCGGCCGCTCTGCACCACGTCGTACAGCCGCTCGGTGGCCATGTACTCCTGGCTGCCCGAGAAGCTCGCCGCGATCGACCGGTAGATCCGGTTGGCGTAGATCGCCTCCCGCGTGGCGTCGTCGCGCGCGACGCGGCGGATCACGTCGTCGAAGGTGGACGGCGCATCGAGCATCATCGCCCACAGCTCGCCCTTGGTCTCGGGCGGGAGCGCGATGCGGTGCTCGTGGTTGCCGAACTCGGTGAGCCCGAGCGAGTTGGCCAGGCGCCGGGCGGGGTCGATGGTGAGCACCAACGCGCGCCGACCCGCTTGGGCGCCGGCCAGCGCGATCGAGGCGGCGGTCGTCGTCTTGCCGACGCCGCCGGAGCCCACGCAGACGATGAGCTTACGCTGGTGGACGAGGTCGCCGACGCGCATCAGCCGCCCCCGCGGAGGTCGACCCGGAGGCCGCCGGTGCGCGCCAGGTGCGACGCGATCTGCGCGGTGATGCGGCGGGCACCCTCGTTCCGCGGCAGCGCCGGGAGCGCGATCACCGGCCGGCCGACCCGCCCGAGGCGGTGCAGGGCGTCGCCGGTCGCCGCCTCGAGGGACTCCTCCCACGCGCCGGCGCCCAGGACCTCGGCCGCCGCACCGGAGGGCGCGGCCGCTTCCAACTTCCGGAGCAGCGTTCGTTCCCCTTCGGAGAGGCTGGGAATCGACGCGCGGTTGAGCAAGAGCAGCGGGACGCGGAGCGCGGGAATGCCCTGCAGCACGCGAGCGAGCGTCTCTTCGGTCTCGTTGACGACCATCTCCTCGGGCAGCGCGACCAGGACCAACTGCGTGTCCGGCCGGGCGTACATCGCGAGCAGCTCCTCGGCACACCGGCGGATCGGACCACTGGGGAACAGGCGCTCCGCCGTGAGCGGCACGGTGAGCATCGCAACCGCGTTCCCCGACGCCGGCATGTCGACGATGACCTGGTCGTAGCTGCGGGACAGCTCCATGACCCGCCACAACATCACGAGGTCGCGCGCGCCCGGCGTCACCTGCAGAAACAGCGAGACCACCCGGTTCTTCATGATGAGCCGCACCAGCCGGCGCATCGAGACGATGCTCTCGACCCAGTCTTCGAGCGCGTGCGACCAGGTGGTGTTGGCGATGGAGAGGTTCTTCTCGACCTCGGCAGGCTCGTACGCCGCGGCGTGCCCGAAGATCACCGGGAGCGTCGGGTGCTGGTTGTCGACCTCCATCACCAGGGTCTTGCGACCGAGCGCGGCGGAGAGCCGGCCCACCGCCGCGGCCACGGTGGACGTGCCGACGCCGCCCTTGCCCGAGACGAAAAGCACGCGCGAACGGAAGAGAGGGCTCGGATCGGCGCGCATGCTACCAGCGCACGAGGGAAGCGCCCCACGTCAGGCCGGCGCCGAGGCCGGCGAGCAGGACGAGGTCGCCGCGCTGGATGCGCCCCGCCTGCGCCGCTTCGTGAAGCGCGATGGGGATGCTCCCGGCGGTGGTGTTGCCGTAGCGCTGGATGTTGTGCACCACCTTCTCGGCGGGCAGCGACAGGTTCCGCGCCACGAGCTCGTTGATGCGCATGTTGGCCTGATGCGGCACCAGTAGCGCGATGTCCTCGAGCGTGTAGCCGTTCCGACCCAGGATCGTGTGCACCACCTGGGGCAGCTTCTCCACGGCGTGCTTGAAGACCGCCTTGCCGTCCATCTTGGGGAAGTGCCGGCCCTCGTCGAGCATCTGGTGGGTCAGTCGGGGCATCTGCCGGCTCGCCGGCGCTTCGACCATCAGGATCTCGGCGAACCGCCCGTCGGCGTGGAGTTGGTGGTCGAGGATCATGGACGGGCCGTCGGCCGGGCCGACCACCGCACACCCCGCGCCGTCGCCGAAGAGCACGCTCACGTCGCGGCCGCGGGTGGTGAGGTCGAGGCCCGTGGAGTGCACCTCGGCGCCGACCACGAGCACGCAGCGCGCCATCCCCGCGCGCACCATCGCGTCGGCCGTGGAGAGGCTGTACAAGAAGCCGGTGCACTGGTTGCGGATGTCCATCGCCGCGACCCCCGGGATGCCGAGCCGCGCGCCGAGGAGGCACCCGCTCCCCGGGAAGTTCAGGTCGGGGGACAACGTGGCGAACAGGATCAGGTCGACGTCTTCCGGGGCGCGCCCGGCCTCGGCCAGGGCCTGACGCGCGGCGAGCTCGCCGAGCTCGCTGGCGCCGACGTTCCCCTCGACCCAGCGGCGCTCGCGGATGCCCGTACGCTGGTGGATCCACTCGTCGGTGGTCTCCATCCACTGGCCGAGCTCGGCGTTGGTGACCACCCGCGACGGCAGGTGGTGCCCCATGCCGAGGATGCGGCTGCGGACCATGCGACCTCCCTACACGTCCAGGTTGCGGACGTTCAGCGCGTTCTGCTGGATGAAGTCCCGACGCGGCTCGACGGCGTCGCCCATGAGGATGTTGAACACCTCGTCGGCCGCGACCAGGTCGGGCACGTCGACCTGCTGGAGCGTGCGCGCCGACGGGTCGAGCGTCAAACCTTTTTAGATCAACGCTTTTTTT
>SXOM01000161.1 GCA_005776735.1 Pseudomonadota bacterium | reverse complement strand
CTCGCCGCCGCGCTCACCGCCGCCTCGCTCCGCCGCCGCGCTCGCCGTCGCCACCCAAAAATACCGCTCGTAGTGCGACGCCGCCTCGCTCACCGACCGGGGGCCGGTGCAGCCAGACCCTCGCGGTTCGGCGTGCTGCCGTTGTGCCAGACGCCACGGTCGTCGTGCGGTTCGGTGACGCGGCGGGTGACGGGTCGGGTGGAACTGGCCGAGCGCAGCGCAGGTTCGCTTGCGAACCTGCGGCGGAGCGAGCGCCAATTTCACCCGGCCCGGCAGGACCCGGGGGTAACCTCGTCCCGCCCAACCTCAGACGTCTGCCCCCCCAATACGCCGACCCGCGCCCCGGGTCGCCGCGTCCTGCCCGGCCCCCCGCTCAGAGCTGAATGGGTCCGTCCAACCGCCCCTCGACGAACTGCCGCACCACCGGGTGATCCGTGCCGCGGACCTCGTCGGGGGTGCCCTCGAAGATGACGCGGCCGTCGAACAACATCGCGACCTTGTCGGCGATGCGGAGGGTCGCCTCCATGTCGTGGCTGATGACGAGGCTCGTGAGGCCCGGCGTGTGGTCCTGGGTGTCGCGGATGAGCTCGTCCACGTGGGCCGTCATGATGGGGTCCAGGCCCGTGGTCGGCTCGTCGTAGAGCAGGAACTCCGGCTTGCGCACCAGCGCCCGGGCCACCGCGGCACGTTTGCGCATGCCGCCGGAGAGCTGGTGCACCCACTTGTGCCCGTGCTCCAACAGGCCGACCTCGGCCAGCGCCGCGTCGACGCGCCGCTTCACCTCGAGCTCCTTCAGCCGCCGCTCGTGCTCCCGCACCGGGAACGCGACGTTCTCGAACACACTCATCGAGTCGAACAGCGCCGCGTTCTGGAAGACCATGCCGAAGCGGTTGCGCACCTTGAGCAGCTCGCGGTCGGGCAGCTTCGTGATGTCGACGCCGCCGATGATGATGCTGCCGCCGTCGGGTCGCAAGAGCCCCATCAGCGTCTTGAGCAAGACGCTCTTCCCCGTGCCGCTGCGCCCGATGACGACGGTGATCTTGCCGAGCGGGATGTCGAGGTCGACCCCGCGGAGCACCGCCTGCGGGCCGAACGACTTGGCGAGCCCCGCGAGGCGGATGCACGGCGCGGCGGGCTCGGTCATGAGCGGTTCACGCTCATCGGCGCGAGGATGAGGCTGATGAAGTAGTCGACGATGAGGATGATGACGCCGGAAGCGACCACCGCCTTGGTCGTGGCCTGCCCCACCCCCTCGGCGCCGCCCCGCGCGTAGTACCCGCGGTAGCACCCGATGGACGAGAGGATGAACCCGAAGACCATCGACTTGAACATGCCGCCGAGGATGTCGTCGACGTCGACGAACCACTGCATCCGGTCGAAGAACGGGCCCGGGTTCACCCCGAGCTGCTGGGTGGCGACCCACGACACCCCCAGCGCCCCGACGCCGTCGAAGGTGGCGCACAGGATCGGCAGCATGATCATCGACGCGACGATGCGCGGCGAGGCCAGGTACTGGATGGGGTCGATCGCCATGCTCTCGAGGGCGTCGACCTGCTCGGTCACCCGCATGGTGCCGAGCTCCGCCGCCATCGCCGAGCCCACGCGGCCGTTCACCATGAGGCTCGTGAGCACCGGCCCGAGCTCGCGCGTCATCGCCAACATCACCGTGCTGCCGAGGAGCCCGCGGGCCCCGAACATCCCGAACGCGTAGTCGGACTGCACCGCGAAGACCATGCCGGTGAACAACCCGGTGATCATCACGATGGACAACGACTGGTTGCCCACGAAGTCCATCTGCTTGAACATGAGCCGGGCCCGATACGGGGGCCGGAGGATGCCCCACACCGCCGTGGTGGTGAAGCGGGCGTAGCCCCCGACGTCCTCGACCGCGGCGAGCACGAAGGCCCCGAGCGCGCTGATCGGATCGCGCCCCCCCTCGCGTGGTGCGCTCACGCCGACGCCGCCGGTACGTGGCGGCGGGGGATGCGCTCGGAGAACCCGCACAGCACCTCGTAGGCGATGGTGCCGGCCCAGCCGGCGAGCACGTCGGCGCCGATCCGATCGGGCCCTTCGCCCCCGAGGAGCACCACCTCGTCGCCGCTCTCGACCGGCGCCGGGACATCGGTGACGTCGGCCATGCACAGGTCCATGCACACCGTCCCCACGACCGGGCAGCGGCGCCCCTGCACCAGGACCTCGGCCTTCCCGGTGAGCGCACGCGGGTAACCATCGGCGTAGCCCACCGGCAGGGTCGCGATGCGGGAGGGGCGGGTCGTCACCCAGCGGCGACCGTAGCTGACCGACGCCCCGCGCGGCAGGTCCTTCACGAAAAGCACGTCGGTGGTCACCCGCATGACCGGACGCAGCTCGGGCGCGGGCACCGGCGGCTCCCCGTACAGCGCGATGCCGGGCCGGACCATGTCCAGCCAGCTCTCCCGGTGCCGCAACAGCGCCCCGGAGTTGGCGACATGGAGCATCCGCGGGACGAACCCGCGCGCCCGCGCCCCGGCGACCGCCTGCCGGAACCGGCGGAGCTGCTCGCGGGTGTAGGTGTCGTCGTCGACCTCGCTCTCGGCGAAGTGGGTCATCATCGCGTCCAGGTCGAGCGCCTGGAAGTGTGCCAGCCGATCCAGGAACCGCTCCCACTGGGCCAGCGGCACGCCGAGGCGGCCCATCCCCGTGTCGATCTTCACGTGCACGGGCAGGCGCCGCCCGGCGGCCCGCGCGGCGGCGTCGAGGCGTTCGGCGTCGCCTTCGTCGTAGACCACCGGCACGAGCCCGCGCGCCACCGCCTCCTCGGCGCCGTGGCGACCCACACCTCCCAGGCACAAGACCAACCCGCGCACCCCGGCGTCGCGAAGCTGGGCCCCCTCCTCGACCAGGGCCACCCCGAACGCATCGCCGCCCACCGCCTCGAGGGCCTGGGCCACCTGGACCGCCCCGTGCCCATACGCGTCGCCCTTGACCGGGGCCAGCACACGCACCTTCGGACCCACGCGCGCCTGCAGCGCCCGGAAGTTGGCCTGGAGCGCCGCGAGGTCCACGTGCGCGGTGGTCGGACGGAGTTGGCGGACCGCGGGCATCGCCCCTACAGCTCCCCCCGCTCCATCAGGCCCCGGAAGAACTCGACCGTCCGCGACACCCCCACGTCGAACGGCACCTGCGGCTCCCACCCGAACGCGGCGCGCGCGCGAGAGATGTCGGGCCGCCGCCGCGTCGGATCGTCCGAAGGGAGGGGCTTGTGCACGATGCCGGCCCGGTTGCCCGTGAACCGGTTGATGTGCTCGGCCAGCTCGAGCATCGTCATCTCGTGCGGGTTGCCCACGTTGCACGGCTCGGCGAGGTCGGACTCCATGAGCCCGTTGATGCCGGCCACGAGGTCGCTGACGTAGCTGTAGCTGCGGGTCTGGCTGCCGTCGCCGAAGACGGTGAGCGGCTCGCCACGGAGCGCCTGGCTACAGAACGCCGGCATCACCCGCCCGTCGTTGGGCCGCATGCGGGGGCCGTAGGTGTTGAAGATGCGGACGATGCGCGTCTGCACGCCGTGGTACCGCCGGTACGCCATGGTGAGCGCCTCGGCGAAGCGCTTGGCCTCGTCGTACACGCTGCGCACGCCGATCGGGTTCACGTTGCCCCAGTAGTCCTCGGTCTGCGGGTGCACCGCCGGGTCGCCATAGACCTCGGAAGTACTTGCGAGCAAGAACCGAGCGCCATCCTTGCGCGAACGGTCCAAGAGGTGCCGCGTCGCGTCCGAACCCGCGTACAGCGTCGCAAACGGCAGCTCGACGTAGTCGATCGGGCTCGCCGGCGACGCCATGTGGTACACCCGGTCGAAGCGCCCAGGCAGCTCGACCGGCACGGTGACGTCGGCCTGGACGAACGAGAAACCCGGCCGCGACGAGAGCACTTCCAGGTTACGACGGTGCCCGGTGACGAAGTTGTCGACGGCAACGACCTCGTGGCCCTGATCGAGGAGGCGGTCGCAGAGGTGGCTCGGCACGAACCCGGCACCGCCGGACACGAGGATGCGCATGGCGCCGCGCTTATGCCGAATTAGCTCCGCGGCCCATGGAACTGACCGGAAAGCAGAAGGCCTACCTGCGCGGCCTCGCCCACTCGTTGCACCCCGTCGTCCTCGTCGGCAAGGAAGGTGCGTCCGAGGCGGTCATCCGCAAGACGCACCTCGAGCTGTTGGCGCACGAGCTCATCAAGGTGCGCCTCGGCGACAGCGCCGAAGAGGACACCGACACCCTGGTCGACGCCCTGGTGTCCGGCACCGAGGCCACGCTCGTCCAGCGGGTCGGCCACGTGGCCATCCTCTACCGTCGGCGCAAGAAGCAGCCCGAGATCGTGCTTCCCAAGTAGCTGGCGCGGCGGGGCGCAGCGCCGCGACCGTCCCGAAGCGAGCGGGGTCCGGCGCGCTGCGCGGCGGACAGCTACGCTCGCCGCCATGGATGTCCCGCCCCTCCCCTACGCCCAGTCCTGGTGGATCGAACCGGGGCGGGTCCTCGGCGGCTGCTACCCCGGCGACCTCGATCCCACCGTGCAGAACGTGCGCCTGGCCGCGATCGTCGCGGTCGGCGTGCGGCGGGTGATCAGCCTCGTGGAGCCCGACGAGCGGCCGCACGGCGTGCCCTTCCGCCCCTACGCCCCGGGCCTCGCGGCGCTGGCCGCCGAAGCGGGGACCGAAATCGAGGTCCTCTCGTTCCCGATCCGCGACCAGGGGGTGCCGAGCGTGGCACAGATGCGCGAGATCCTCGCGGCCATCGCCACGGCGCCGGGGCGGGTGCTGGTGCACTGCTGGGGTGGGCACGGGCGCACCGGCACGGTCGCGGGCTGCTGGTTGCGGGAGGCGGGTCATTCGCCCGAGGCCGCGTTCACGCGCATCGCCGCTGCGCGCACGCACCACGGGCGCCTGCGGGACCACCCGAGCCCCGAGACCCCCGCGCAGCGCGAGCGGGTCCGGGCGTGGGCGCCGACCGCGCCGGCGGCCACGGT
>SXOM01000160.1 GCA_005776735.1 Pseudomonadota bacterium | reverse complement strand
GGGGGACCGCCGGGGCCGCCGCCGGGGGGAGGACCGCCGGGGCCGCCGCCGGGGCCGCCGCCGCCGGCCCGGACGGTGACCGTGAGGCCGCTCACGCCGTCGTCGTCGGCGACGACCGGGTTCTGGTCGACCTTGCCGAAGCCGCCGGAGCCGCTCGGGGCCATCCACTTGCCGCCGTGCTGGGTGGGGGCGCCCGCGTCGAGGGCGACCATCACGAGGTAGCTCGCGCCGGCGGGGACCTCGAGCGTGAACGGAAGGCTCGTCTCGCCGGCGGGGAGGAGCTTGGCCTCGGCGACCGGCGAGCGGCCGGGGGCGACCATGCCCGACGCGGGATCGGCGTCGGCGGCGTCGAACGCGGTGACGTAGAGGGCGCGGCCTTCGAGCGGCCCGTCACCGCCGGTGACGGTGCCCGCGAGGGTGACGACCCGGAGCGCCTCGACCGCGTCGGGGGTGCCCTCGGTGCGGACGCGCGCGCAGCGGACGCCGGTGGCGCTGCCTTCGAGGTTGCTCGTCAGGCGGTTGGCGACGCGCATGTTGGTGGAGAAGGTGTTCCAGCCGCCGCCGCGGAGCACGTGGAGGTCGCCTTCGGCGGGGCCCGTCGGGTCGACCCGCGGGGGCTCGCGGTGGTAGACCCGGGGGTGGTAGCGGTCGGCGACCCACTCCCACAGGTTGCCTGCGAGCTCCTGGTGCCCGTACGGGCCGGTGTTGCGCGGGGTGGTGGTCGCTTTGCCTTCGCACATCGTCGGCGCGCCGCTCGCGGAGGCCTGGTGGTTGGCACGTTCGCAGGCCGGGGCCTCGGTGCCCCACGGGTAGGGGCGCAGGTCGCCGGCGTCGCAGCGGGCGGGGTCGTCGCCGAGCTCGCACCCGCCGCGGGCGGCCTTCTCCCACTGCGCTTCGGTGGGCAGGCGCTTGCCGTCGCCGGTGCAGGCGGCGTCGGCTTCGGCCCAGGTCAGGCCTTCGCGGAGCGTGCCGTCCGCCGCGGCGAGCTCGTGTACATCGAGGCAGTAGCCGGAGAGCTGGACGCGGTGGACGGGCCCCTCGTCGCTGCCCGCGTGATCGGAGGCGGACCCCATGAGGAACGGCCCGGGGCGGACCCACCGCTCGGTGTCCGGGGTGACCTTCGGGTCGGCGTCGTCGCAGTCGGTGCCGGTGAGGGGGCAGGTCCATGCGTCGGCGGCGCCGTCGCCATCGGCGTCGGGGCAGGTCGCTGCGTCGGTGAGCACGGGGACATCGGCGGCCAACACCGGGTCCCAGCTCGAGGTCAGGACCTCGGCCGGGGAGCTGCTCTTGACCATGGGCGCGGACGGGGCCGCGGCAGGACCGGGCGCGGGGCCGGTGGAGGGCACGTCGCCGTCGGGGGCGCTCGCGCACGCGAGGAGGAAGAGGATCACGCGGCGAGCTTAGCGCATCTCGGCGGGGTGGGGGCGGCGGCGCGTTCCGCGCTCACTCCCTCACGGGCACGCCGCGCCCGCGGGGGCGCGCACGAAGCGGACGGGGCTCCGGGCGGGGATCTGCTTGACGGTGGGGTTCTGCACGAAGAGCCGATTGCTCGCCCCGAGCGTGCGGCTGCGCATCCCCTCGATCCGCACGGTCCCGACGATCTCCTCGTTCGACACGTCGCTCAGGTCGAACCACAGGTCCTGCACCTGCGCCTGGTACACGTCGACCGTCCCGAAGATCGGCACCTGGAGCTGGATCGTGGCCGCGGGCCGCTCGTCGCGGTCCCAGTCCACGACGCTCGGCGAGTCGAGCCGCTCCGGGAACTCGCCGCGACCCGGGTCCCACCCCACGGTCACCACCCCGACGTGCATCCGCGCCGCCCACCCGTCGGCCTTGGGCAACCACTCCACCGGGTAGTCGCGGTCGGGGATCGCGTCGATGAACGCATCCGGGAACCGGGTGGTCGCGAGCGCCGGCCGCGACTCGGCCCGAAACGTGCACGTCCGGTGCCGCACCCGCAGCCCCGCACCCTCGGGCACGATGTCGGCCAACATCGTCTGGTAGGTGTGCACGTCGGTCGTGCCGAGCACCGGCACCTTCGCGGCGGTCACGACCTCCATCGTGACCGCCCACAAGCCGACGAGATCGGGCGACGCGGCGGCGGCGACAGAAGCCAGGACGTACAGCACGCCGCATCGTAGCCGGTCGGTGGTACCGTTGGCGCATGTGGTGGTGGTCGCTGGTCGCGTGCGCGTCGGGGGGAGGGGTCGGAGACGACCCCTCCGGCGACGCCGACACTGGCGATCTCGCCGGCTACACCTGCCCCACGCCGGCCGCGCGTCCCGATCCCCACGACTGGGCCCTGACCGGCGAGGCCGCCGCCGGCGGCCTCGCGACCCTGACGCTCGGGGCGGACGGTCCGGTCTACGCCGGCTCCGCGTTGTCGGGCTTGTGGCGCCTCGGCGCCCTCGACGACCCGGAGTTTTTGAAGCTCGGCGGTGCCTCGACCTCCCACACCCTCGGCGACCTCGTCGTCGACGCGTCGGATCCCACCCTGTTGTACCGCTCGGCCGGCGGCACTCTCCACCGCAGCGACAACGCCGGTGACACCTGGGTGGTGACGACCCTCGGGGTCCGGGACGACGCGGCGGAGTTCCCCGGACACGTCTACGGGATCGGCGTGGTCACGGGCGCGCCGGGCGTGGTCTACGCGCTCCTCGACACCGGCGTCTTCGCGGCCTCGGCGGACCGCGGCGACACCTGGGAAGCGCGGGGCCTGTTGCCGGTCGACGGCGGCGCCGATTCCATGGTCGACTACTACCGGCGCTTCCGCATCCTCGGGGGCGCCACCCTCGGCGACCCGGTCCTCGTCCACGACGGCCGCAACGTGTACCGCAGCGACGACGCCGGCTGGTCGTGGACGGCCGTCCGCGCCGACGCCGGCCGCCCCACCACCTTCGCCCGCGATCCGTCCGATCCCGACGAGGTCGTCGTCGACGGCGCGCGCAGCCACGACGGCGGCTCGACGTGGACCGACGCCGACGCCGTGGACCTCGCCTGGTGGGGCGACGCCCTCTACACCGTGGTCGACGACGTCCTGACCGTGGACGGCGCCGAGGTGTACGCGCTCCCGACCCTCGGCACCACCGGCGTGGTCGGCGCGGGCGCGCACGTCTACGCCGCGGACGACACCCACCTCTGGCACAGCGCCGACGGTGGCGTCACCTGGACCTGGTACGCCCACTCCAACGTCGAGACCAACTTCTCGGTGGTCGTGCCCGATCCCCACTGCGTCGGCGTGGTGTGGGCCGGCACCCGCTGCGACAGCGGTGTGTACCGATCGGTCGACTGGGGCACCTCCTGGGTGCGGGTGCCCACCCACGGCCACTACGTCATGGACATCGTCTTCGATCCCGCCGTCCCGGGCACGGTCTGGTTGGTCAACGACGACATGCTCATGCGCTCCGTGGACGGCGGGGCCACCTGGTCCTCGCTGTGGACCGAGTTCCACTTCCACGGGTTCGCCCTCGACCCCGAGGCCCCCGGCCGAATGCTCCTCGGCAGCGTCGGGAGCGGCGACTGGGCCGACACGCAAGGCCAGGTCTACGTCTCCACCGACGACGGGCAGACCTTCGCCCCCACCGCCGGCCTCCCCGACAACGAGGCCAGCGCCCACAGCCTCCTGTTCCTGCCCGACGACGTCGTCCTCCTCGGCACCTACAAAGCCGGTGACGCTTCGCACCTCTTCGGCGCCGGGCTCGGCGTGTGGCGCTCGACCGATCGGGGCCTGACCTGGGCCCAGACGCTCCTCCCGTCGGCCGACGTGGCCACCGTCCGCGCCGGGCCGGACGCGACCTGGGCCGCCACGGGCACTGGGGTGTTCCGCACCGACGACGGGGGCCAGACCTGGGCGTTGGTCCTCGCCGGAACCCACCGCTGGGTCGACTTCGCCGGCGACGGCGGCCTGGCCCTCGCGATCGACGGCAGTGTCTGGCGCTCCCAAGACGCCGGCGACACCTGGACCCTCGACCGACCCCCCGAAGATCCACCCGAGGGGATGGTCATCGAGAACCCGCTCGCGCGCGTGGCCTGGGCCCCGTGGGCCGAAGCGGACGGCGTGGCGTGGTGGACCCGCTACGGCGCGGGGATCGAGCGCAAGGTGTGGGCGGCGCCGTAGGCCCGTCCCGAAGGCGGCGGGGCCGCGCGGCGCCGCGCGGTGGGGGCGAGGGTGGCG
>SXOM01000015.1 GCA_005776735.1 Pseudomonadota bacterium | reverse complement strand
TGCGCCCGCTTCGACGGGGGCGGAAACGAGGCGGGAAACCTCGTCGTCCTGTGCTCCGGCCATCACCGCGCCGTGCACGCGGGCGGGCTGGCGCTCGAATGTGGCGCCGATTGTCGCCTTACGGTGACCCACCGCAACGGCGACTCCCAGAGCGGTCCGCCGCGCGCCGCGCCGTGACGCGAGGCCGCCCCACGGCGGCCTGAGCCCCACGTGGGGCGAGACCCACGGCGGCTTCGCCCGACGCCACCGTCGCCCCCACCGGGCCGCGGGGTCGTCCGGGCGCGGCTCACGCGGTAGCGGGGGGTGCGTGGAGGGGTCCACCGATCGTTTCGGCCTCCGCGCGTCCTCCAGGAAAAAGCCCGCGCCGGAGTAGCCCTCGCGGGCGAGCCGCTCCCCGGCGGCGGCGCGGCGTCGTGCGGCTTCTGCGCGCGTCGGGACGGGCCGCCGACGCCGCCCAGATGCGCATCGGGTTAGGAGCACCCCGGAGGAAACATGCTCATCATCTGGTTGGCCGGGTGCATCTTCGAGCTCGACGAGGACGCGTTCAAGGAGCAGTTCAGCTACGGGATCTGCCAACGATTGAGCGAGTGCCAGCGGGGGTACTACGAGAACGAGTACGACGGCGACCTGGAAGACTGCGCCGACGACGTCGACGACGGCCTCGACGACATCGACGGCGGCGACTTCGACGAGGACCAGGCCGCCGACTGCATGGAAGAGGTGCGGTCGATCTCGTGTGGCGACCTGTACGAGGACGGGCTGGAGGATTGCGAGGAGGTCTGGGACTAGACCCAGCCCGCGGGCGGGGCAATCGTGACCTCGATCGGGAAGAGGCCGGCCGCGTGCGCGGCACCGACGAACGCGGTGCGAGCGCCCTCGTCGGGGAAGAGGGCCACCGCGATGTCGCCGCCACCGGCGCCGCTCGGCTTGGCCGCCCCGCCGTGGGCGCGCGCGAGGGCGTCGATGGCCGCGAATACGGGCAAGTCGTAGTCGAGGCCCACCGCCGCGGCCATGTTGCGTAGATTGGCGTAGGCGTCGCGCAGCGCCGCCACGGGCTCGGCGGCGAAGCGCACCACGGCCGCGTCGGAGCGCGCGCGGAACTCGGCGCGGGCGGCAGCGTCCCAGCCGAGGAACTGCCGGACTCGGGGCCCGGTCTGCGCCGAGCGGCCCGACCACACCGCGACCAGCGGCGGCGCCGCCCCCGGCGCACCCGAAGCGTGATGCACCCCACCCCACCAGCTCGCTTTCACGTCGAGGCCGCTCCCGCCGCCCTGGACGGCGTGGTGCGCCGCCAACGCATCGTCGAGCGTGTGGCCGGCGGCGACACAGGCCGCCACCGTGGCGGCGGCGCTCCCACCGAAGCCGGGCTTGCCGTCGATGCCGACGACCGGGTTGGCGTCGGAGAAGGCGTAGTGCGCGGTTGGGGCGCCGACGAGCGCGGCCCGCACGAAGCGATCGTCGCCCGGCGTGGTGTGGCCGCTGCCCGGGGTGACGTCACAGCGGACGCCCCGATCGACCGCGGCCACGATCGCCTCGCCGCCGTCGATCACCGCGTACTCGCCCAACAAGAGGAGCTTTCCGGGCGAGAGGACCGTGCCGTAGCGCGGCGCACCAGGCTCCGCGGGGCAGGACACTAGCCCACCAGGCGGGCCGGGCCGCCGGGCTCCAGGACGTGCACCACGTCGGCCACCCGCGACAGGCGGGCGGAGACCTCGTCGGCGTCGGCCGCGGCGCAGAGCACCTTCACGTTGGGGCCGGCGTCCATCGTCCAGGCGCAGGCGATGCCCCGGTCGCGCAGCGCGCGCACCGTCTCCTGGGCCCAGACCGACCCGCTCTTCCAGTAGAGCACCGGCGGGTCGGCGGCCATCATGCACGCGTGCATGCGGAGCGCGGATCGCTCCATGATGGCGCCCAGCGCGCCGAGGTCGCGGCCGCGGATCGCGAGGCGGGCTTCGGCGAGGTCGCGCGGGGTGCTCGCGACCCACGCCGGGTAGTAGGGGGACGTCTCCTGGGTGTGGAGCATCCCGTCCCGGCTGGACGTGCCCTTGGGGCCTGCGTCGAAGATGGCCACGATCATGCGGACGTCCCAGTGGTCCTGGGGCGCCAGCTCGAAGGCGTAGCTGTCCATCCCGTCGGGACGCTCGCCCACCTTCCACTCGGACCAGCCGCCGAACAACGAACGCGACGCGCTCCCCGACCCGCGGCGCGCGAGCACCGAGAGCTGCTCGACCGAGCGCTCCTGACCCGCAGCCTTGCATGCGGCGAGCACCAGCGCGGCGAACCCCGACGAGCTGGACGCGAGGCCGGCCGCCGTGGGGAAGTCGTTCTCGGAGAGCACGCGCACCTTGGGCCGCCAGGAGTCCACGAGGTCGAGGAGCGCGAAGACCTTCCGCGACTCCTCGGGCGTGCCGACGCGCCCGTTGAGCACCAGCTCGTCGGCATCGGCCCCCCACTCGACGGTCGTGGTCGTGGAGAACGGCGCCAGCGTGAGCGACAGGCTCCCCACCGCCGGGAGGTTGAGCGCACGATCACGCTTGCCCCAGTACTTGCAGAGGGCGATGTTCGGGTGGGCGACGGCGGTTGCGGAAGGCACGGCGGTACCTATCCCGCAGCGATGACCGTCGTGAACACCCCGGCCGGCGCCAGCGACTCGGCGGCGCGGCGCACGGCGTCCTCGGCCCGCTCGTCGACCACCGCGATGGCGATGCCGCCGCCGCCTGCACCCGCGAGCTTGGCCCCCTGGGCGCCCGCGGACTCCATGGCGCGGCACAGGTCGTCGAGCCGGGCCGTGCTGACCCCGCACAGCCGCAACATGCGGTGCGCCTCGCGGAAGAACTCGCCCACGGGCTCGCCGCGTGCGATGCGGGCGGCCGCCATCTCGACCAGGGCGCCGATCCGCATGAGGTGGTCGACCGGGTTGCGCTGGCGTACACGTTCGACCATCTCGGCGGTGTTGGCCGGCACCCCGGTGTTGGCGATCACCAGGCGCAACGGGCGCGCCACCCGCAGCTCCTCGGCGGGTTCGCCGCGCCGATACAAGAGCGCCCGGCCGCTGGCGCTCACGGTGTGGTCGAGGCCGGACGGCGTGCCGTGGAACACCCGCTCGAGCTCGAACCCGCGGTCGATGCACTCCTTGAGCGTCGCTTCGCGGCCTTCGAGGCGGGCGACGGCGCGAACGGTCGCCACCGCGAGCGCGGCCGAGGAGCCCATGCCGCAGCCCACCGGGAGTGTGCTGCGGATGCTCACCGCGCAGCCCTCGCGGGGCACGAGCGTGGCGATGGCCTCGCCGAGCCGCGGATCGTCGATGAGCGTGTCCTCGACGGCCGAGGGGCCCGGTCGCCGCCGGATGGTCACGGTGGTGCACAGGTCGACCGCGGCGGCGATGGCGCGGTGCCCGTACACGACCGCGTGCTCCCCGAGGAGGATGATCTTGCCCGGCGCGCTCGCCATCACCACCATCGGCCCGCTGGCCGCCTCGGGCAACACACTTCGCACCGGCGGCGGCGGCGGGGCGGCCACCGCCGGCGAGACGGCGGCGGGCTCCGGTGCGGCCACGGCCAGGGGAACCGGGGCCGGCCGGGCCGGCGTGGCGGCCTGCGGGTTGGCCCCGCCGAACCGACCGATGGAGAGGTTGCGGCGAACGGGCACGACCGGGCGCACCCCGGGTTCGGGTTCGTCGGGCACCGGCGCGAGGTCGGTGTCGGCGTCCAAGACCTGCGGCTCGTCCTCGACCTCCGGAGGGGCCGCGGCCGCCGCGCCGTCGCCGCGCGTCCACTCGTTGAGCGTGGGCTCGTCGGCTTCGTCGCCCGGCGCGAGGGTGGGGTTGGCCCCCAGGGAAGCCGGCGGACCTGGGCGGAGGAGCGTCGGCTCGTCGTTGAGCGAGAACAGGGCGGGCGTCGGGGGGTCGGCGGCGTCGCCCTCGAGGAACGCGGCCGACACGGCCGGCTCCGGCGGCGCGGCCGGCGCAACGGCGACGGGCGGGGGTGGCTCGACCGGCGCTTCCG
>SXOM01000159.1 GCA_005776735.1 Pseudomonadota bacterium | reverse complement strand
GAGCGCATCTCGCTCGGCGGCATGAAGGACGAAGCGGAGATCCGCGGGCACCGCCGCACCTACGTGGGCGCGATGCCCGGCCGCATCATCCAGGCGCTCCGCCGGGCGGGCACCCGCAACCCGGTCATCATCCTCGACGAGCTCGACAAGATCGGCAACGACTTCCGCGGCGACCCGGCGAGCGCGCTGCTCGAGGTCCTCGACCCCGAGCAGAACACCAACTTCCGCGACCACTACCTCGATGCGCCGTTCGACCTGTCGCGGGTGTTGTTCATCGGCACGGCCAACACCGAGGACCCCATCCCCGCCGCGCTCCACGACCGCCTCGAGATCATCCGCCTGCACGGCTACATCGAGGAGGAGAAGGTCGCGATCGGCGAGCGCCACCTGCACGCCCGCCTGCGGGAGGGGCACGGCATCGACGAGGGGCACATCGAGTTCCCCACCGCGGTGTTGGAGCACCTCATCCGGGCCTACACGCGCGAAGCGGGCGTCCGCTCGCTCGAGCGCGAACTGGCCGCCCTGTACCGCAAGGCGGCGCGCCGCATCGTCGAGGGCGACACGGCACCGTTCACGATCGACGCCGAGCAGGTCGCCCGCTGGCTGGGGCCGCCCAAGCACCACCCCGAGCTGGCCGAGCGCACCGATCGTCCGGGCGTGGCGATCGGGCTGGCCTGGACCGAAGCGGGCGGCGAGATCTTGTTCATCGAGGCCAGCCGGATGACCGGGCCGCGAGGGCTCAAGGTCACCGGATCGCTCGGCAACGTGATGAAGGAGAGCTGCGAGGCGGCCATGTCCTATGTGCGCGAGCACGCGACGCGCTTCGGGATCGACCCCAAGGTCTTTGCGGACCACGAGTTCCACCTGCACATGCCCGCCGGCGCCATCCCGAAGGACGGCCCGTCCGCCGGCATCACGATGACCACCGCCCTGGTGTCGTTGCTCACCGGGCGGCCGGTGCGCCCGAGCCTCGCGATGACCGGCGAGGTCACGCTCCGCGGCAAGGTCCTGCCCGTCGGCGGCATCAAGGAGAAGGTGCTCGCCGCCCGGCGCGCCGGCATCACCGACGTGGTGATGCCGAAGCTCTGCGAGCGTGATCTGCACGACGTCCCCGAGGTGCTCCGCAACGAGCTGCGGTACCACTTCGTCGAGAACGTGGACGAGGTCCTGGCGCTGGTGTTCGGCCCCGAGGTGTTCACGCCGTTCGTCGAGGCGCCCGCATGCCCGTCGTGATCATCACCGGCGCGTCCACCGGCATCGGCGCTGCGTTGGCGGTGGAGTACGGCCGTCGGGGCTGGGGGGTGGGCCTGGTGGCACGACGCGCCGAGCTGCTGGTCGACGTCGCCGCGCAGGTGCGCACGGCGGGTGGGCGTGCGGCCCACGCGGCCGCCGACGTCACCGATCGCGGCGCGCTCGGCGCGGCCGTCGCGCAGCTCGAGGCGGAGCTCGGGCCGTGTGATCTGCTCGTCGCC
Source organism: Pseudomonadota bacterium (assembly GCA_005776735.1). GTDB lineage: Bacteria > Myxococcota_A > UBA796 > UBA796 > SXON01 > SXON01. The sequence goes on along the minus strand of SXOM01000159.1, from coordinate 2,149 downwards.
AACGCGGGCATCGGCGGCCCCACCCCCGCGCACAAGGTGCCGATCGAGGCCATCGAACAGATCCTCGACCTCAACGTGCGGGGCGTGCTGTACGCCATTGGTGCGGTCCTGCCGGGCATGGTCGTCCGCAAGTCCGGGCACATCGCGGCGGTCAGCTCGGTGGCGGGTTTTCGGGGCCTGCCCGGCACCGGCGCGTACTCCGCGAGCAAGGCCTGCGTCACCACGCTGCTCGAGAGCTTCCGCATCGACCTCAAGCGCCGCGGCGTGGCGGTCACCAGCATCAACCCGGGCTTCATCGAGACCCCGCTCACGGCGGTCAACAAGTTCCCGATGCCGTTCTTGATGAAGGCCGACCGCGCGGCGCGGCTCATCGCCGACGGCCTGCAGCGGCGCCCGGCCGAGCTCACGTTCCCGTGGCAGATGAAGGTGCTGATGCACCTGGCGCGCCTGCTCCCCAACTGGTTGTACGACGCGATCATCCTGCGCGCGTCGCCGATGAAGTGAGCGCCCGCCCGCCGCGGTCGTTGCGCGGCGTCCCGGTGGCGGCGGCGCTCCTGGTCCTGTTCGGCGTGGCCTGCTCGTGCGGAGCGGCGCCCACCACCGAGGCGCTGGTGGCGGTGCCGTCTTCGGTCGACGAAGCCGAGGCGCTGCACGACCCGCCGGCGGTCGAGGTCGTCGTGGTCCGCGAAGCGCGGCCCGCCGGCGGCGCGTGCGGCCACTCGCCGGTGTGCCTGGTGCTCCTGCCGATCCTCGCGTGGCAGGCGGTCTTTCCGCCCGAGGTCGACGTCGTCGACATCCGCGAGTCCGGCGGCGGCCGGGTGCACGGGGAGTACCAGCCCGGCGGCGATCTGATCTGGGCCGAGCGCACCGACGGCACCACCCTCGTCGGCGCACGCCTGCTCGAGCTCCCGGCGCTCGGCCGACGGCTGGTCGTGGCCAGCGGGCGCGGCGAGGTCGGCGCCGACGGCGTCGCGGGGCCGCTGGAGCCGGTGAGCGTGTTGTCGCAGGTCGACCTCCACGGAGCCTACGAAGCGGCCCTTGCCGCCGAAGACGACGCCGACACCCGCGCCGAGCTGCTGGTGGAGGCGGTCGACGCCCTTCACGCCGAGTCGGGCCCCCTGGTCGAGGCGTGGTTGCGCCGCCCGACCGAGGGGCCCGCGCGCGCGAGGGTCCTGTCCCGGGTGTGCCTCGGCGCGCGGTTCGACGACGCCGACCCGCTCCGCGCCGACGTCCTGCGCTGGTCGGCGGCGGCCACGCCGGTCGACATCGCGGCCGACGCGCTGGTCTGCGCCGCGCGCACGCCCGCGCTCCAGCCCGAGGAGGTCGACATCTTCGCCGGCGTGCTCGTCGACGACGTCTGCGCCCACCCGACGCTCACCCCGCTCGCCGAGCTGTCCGACGCCATGCAGCAGGAGCCTTCCCTGCGCCCCCGCGCGGTGCTCGTGGCCGGGCGCTGCACCACGCCCACCCGGGTCACGCTCCTCCGGGCCTACCTGGGCGAGACGCTCCCTCCGGACGCTCTCCAGGCCGCCCTCCACGACGAACCCGCGCGCGACCTCCTCCTGGCGGCGTTGCGGCCCGATCGCCCGGCCGATCGGCTCGCGCTCTTCGCCGCGCTCGACGTCGCGCCCACCCTCGGCCCGGTCACCGAGGCCCTGGCGGCCGACCCCGCGCTGGTGCCGACGCGCAACGAGGCCGCGGCGCTCTTGCGGGCCTACTTCGCCTACGAGCCCTCCTTCCTCGGGCGTCGCGACCCGCAGGCCTCGGCCCTCCGGCTCCTCGCACGCACCGGGTCCGCCGACCGGGCCCCGCTCCTGCTTTCCCTCCCGGCCCCCGCTGGCGACGACGAGGCCCTCGAGGTCGCCGCGGCGCGCCTGGTGCTCGGCGATCGGGCCGGGGCCGCGCTCCTGGTCGACCGCCGCGACCTCGCCGCGTGCGAGGGCTCGTCCATGGTCGTCGGGGTGGCCGGGCTCGCTTCCGAGGCGCTCCAGGCGGCGGGCTGCACGTGCGAGGACCTCGACGCCATCCTGCTCGGGCGGCCGGTCGGCACCACCTGTCCGGTACCGGCGCCGTAGGTCGAGCCCTCCCTGGGCGCGGCGCCGCGACCGTCCTCTCGTCGGGCGGGGGCGTGTGCGCCGCGCGCGCCGCG
>SXOM01000158.1 GCA_005776735.1 Pseudomonadota bacterium | reverse complement strand
GTTAACCCACGCGGGAACGGACAAGGTCCCCAAAACGCGTAGGCGCGTACCTCGTAACGAGGTGGGGTTTGTCTGCCCAACTCCAGGCGCACCATGGTGCTCGATCGCCTGCTCACGCGTGAGGCCGATGCCGTTGTCGCGCACGGTGATGGTGCCGAGGTCGCGGTTGACGCTCAGCTCGATGTGGGGCTCGCCCTCGGCGGCGCGCAGGTCGGTGCGCGTGAGGCCCGACAGGCGGGCCCGATCGAGCGCGTCGCTGGCGTTGGACACGAGCTCGCGCAGGAAGATCTCGCGGTCGCTGTAGAGGCTGTGGACGACGAGGTCGAGCAGCTGTCGAACTTCTGCCTGGAACGGAAGGGTCTCGGCCATGGATGTCTCCGGGCCGACGGGTAGGCACCGAGCCCGAGCCCGTCAAGCCCCGGGCGTGGCCGGCGGGGGGGCCTGCCATGGCCACGTCCAGCCGTAGCGGCGCGCATCCTCGCGAAGCTCCCAGCCCGCGCCGATCGCGCACAGCACGTGGTGGACGTAGAGCCACATCCACCCGCGGAGGCCCAGGTGCGGGCCCAGCAGCGCGGTGACGCCGATCGCCGCGAAGATCCACGCGACGGCGATGGTGGGGCCGAGGCGGAAGCGGGGGCGGGAGGTCAACGGCCCGTGCCCCTGCGGATCCGGAAGCCGAACGGCGAGCTGGCGTCGCTGGTCCCGAGCGCCTCGAAGCCCACCAACAGCTCGGGGTAGCCGTCGAGGTCGAGGTCCTCGGCCGCCCAGGCGCCGGAGAGCCGGAAGCCCGCGGTCACGTCGCACCAGCCGTGTCCCACCGCGTCCCAGGCGTCCGCGGCGAAGGCGGCGCCGCCGTACGCGACCGCCATGGTGGTGTCGGGGCCCCCGAGCGCGAGGTTGCACTCCGGCGTGTAGCGGTCCACGACCACTGCGTCGCCGACCCCGTCGTGGTCGAGGTCGGCGTCGAGGCCGACGCGGTTGCCCACCGCGGAGAGGTCCAACCAGCCGCCCGCGTCGTCCACGTGGATCGTCGCGCGCGGGTCCAGCGGGCTCGGCACCAGCCACGCGGCGGTCGCCGCTTGGATCGCCAGGTCGGGGAGACCGTCGCCGTCGACGTCGCCGGCCGACAGGCGGGAGCCGAAGCCGTCGCCGGAGGCGTCGTCGTCGTGCGCGATCAGCACGGCGGGCTCGGCCTCGGCCCAGGTGGCGCCGCCGACGAGGAGCAGCACCGCCCCTTCGCCGGGCGCCCCGACCACGAGGTCGTCGGTTCCGTCACCGTCCACGTCTCCGGCGCTGCACAACGCGCTCCCGAAGCGCGCCTCCGCCGGCCGGGGCGAGAGTCCGACGAGGTCAGCCAGCACGACGACGCCGTCGGGCTCGGGTCGGGCCGCGTAGACGCCGCCGGCGTAGGCGTCCACGGTGTTGTCGCCGACGAGCAGATCGTCGATCCCATCCCCGTCCAGGTCGACATCGCCGAGCACCTGCTCGATCTGGATGCGGGCCTCGGTGCCGACGCGGAACCCGCTCCCCGGTGCGAGGCGGCCGGACTCCTCGCCGAGCGGGGGGAACAGCACCGTCACCCCCTCGCCGGTGGCGTCTGCCACGGTGAACAGCAGGTCGGCGTCGGGCGTCCCCCCGAGGTCGCCCGCGGCGCGCACGTCGTGTGCGGCGCCCGAGCCGGAGTACAGGGAGAGGGCGCGGTCCAGCCGGCCGGCCTCGAGGTCCAGGTCGAGGACGACGGTGCCCTGGTCGGAGGCGGTGACCACCAGCTCCAGCTCGGGGTCGGCGTCGACCGAGAGCGCCGCGAGGCCCATCGGGTACGCCCAGTCCGTCGCGACCTCGAAGTCCCATTCGGCGACCGGGTCGGCGATTCGGCATTCGGACCAGGCGTCGTCGCAGTGGTCGTCCACCCCGTCGTTGCAGACCTCGGGCGAGGTGGGGTCGGGGTCTTCGCCGCCGTCGTGGCAGTCGTTGGGGGCGGTGTCGGGAATGCGCTCGGCCCCGGCGCACGCGCAGCTCAGGGCGGGGAGGAGCAGCAGGAGGCGGGAAGCGTCCATCCGGGCAGCCTACCTCGCGGGTGGAAGCGCGGCGCGCGGCGGCACACGTGGCGTTCCGGCCGGTCTCGGCGCGCCGCCCGTCCGAGACCCCGCGCGGCAACGTCGCCGTGCTAACGGGCGCCGGTGGACCGGGCCCAACCGCATCGGGTGCTCAACATCCTCGACCGCGCCGCCGGCCGTCGGGCCGACACCTTCTTGTCGATGCGCTTCCCCACGTGGTCGCGCTCCACGTTCGCGAAGTGGATCAAGGAGGGCCTGGTCCAGAGTGACGATCGGGCGCTGAAGCCCTCCTCGGTCCTGCGGCTCGGCGAGACCCTGCGCATCTGGTCCCCGGGCATCGCGCCCACCGAAGGTCCGCCGCCGATGCCCCAGATCGTCTTTGAGGACGAGTGGCTGCTCGCGGTGGACAAGCCACCCGGCCTGCTCGTGCACCCGGTGGGCCAGAAGTTCGCGTGGGCGCTCATCGGCCTGGTCCGCGAAGCGCGCCCCGGCGTCCGCATCGACCTGAGCCACCGGCTGGACCGCGAGACGTCGGGCGTGGTGCTGTTGACCAAGCACGAAGACGCAAACCGCGCGATGAAGGACGCCTTCATGGGCCGGCGGGTGAAGAAGACCTACCTCGCGGTGGTGCGCGGCGTGGTGCCGTGGGAGAGCCGGACCGTCGACGCACCCCTGGGCCACGCCAGGGGCAGCGAAGTGCAGCTCCGACGTGGTGAAGACCCGCTCGGGGACAGCGCGCTCACCGAGGTGCGCGTGCTGGTGCGCGCCGCCGCGCACACCCTCGTCGAGTGCATGCCGCACACCGGCCGCACCCACCAGATCCGCGCCCACCTGGAGATCGCCGGCTTCCCGATCCTCGGCGACAAGCTCTACGGGCAGCCCGACGACGTCTTCTTGGAGATGCTCGATCACGGGCCCACCGAGCGGGTCCGCGCGATGATCGGCTTTCCCCGCCACGCACTCCACGCGCACGCGCTCGCGTTCCCGCACCCGCACACCGGCCAGATGGTCAAGATCCGCGCTGCGCTCCCCGCCGACATGCAGGCGATCGTCGACGGGGCCGAGCCGCGCTGGGAGGGCGATGGCGCCGAGGTCGAAGGCGACGAGACCGCCGAGGAGTAGGGCGGCGCGGCGCGACCGTCCCGAAGCGCGCGGGAACCGTCCCGCGCCGCGGCGTCAGGGGGCG
>SXOM01000157.1 GCA_005776735.1 Pseudomonadota bacterium | reverse complement strand
TCTCCAGTTTTGTATCCTGGTCCGCTCCTCGTGGCTAAACGAGGATCAGACTAAACTCTATTTGAACTTTCGAAGCTGCTACCAATTTTTCAAAGACCGTCTGGCTCGCTCGACTTTCGCCTCGCTTTCCAGAGCCCCGCGCTTTTATCTGCTGGGCTGCTCGGCGTCAAGAAACTTTTTTCTTGACCCCGCCGCGCCCGACGTTCGTCGAGCGCCCCACCATGTACCTCACCACCCCAGGGGCGTCAAGCCGATCAGGGCAACTCGGATGCATCGAACGCGTCGGTACAGTCGAGGTCTGCGGCGTCCGTGACGTTGTCCGCGTCATTGTCCACGCCGTCGTTGCACTCGCCCGTGCCGACACCGACCTCGTCGAAGCTCGCACCGACGCAGTCGGGGTCGGCGGCGTCGGTCCACCCGTCGGCATCCTCGTCGGTGCCGTCGTTGCAGCCGTCGTCGCCGTAGCCCACCTCTTCCGCGCCGCTCAGGCAGTCGGGGTCGGCCAGGTCGGACCAGCCGTCGGCGTCGTTGTCGAGGCCGTCGGTACAGCCATCGGCCGTGCTCTCGTTCTCCCCACGCTGGCAGTCCGCGTCGTCCTCGTCCTCGTAGCCGTCGTCGTCGTCGTCGAGGCCGTTGGCGCAGTTGGACTCGTCTTCACCGGTGGCGCTGTCGCACTCGGTGTCCTCGGCGTCGACGTCGCCATCCCCGTCGTTGTCGAGGCCGTCGTTGCAGGCGTTCGCCGCCGTCGTGCCGATCTCCTCGATTCCGTCGTCGCAGTCGGGGTCCTTCTCGTCGATCCAACCGTCCCCGTCGCCGTCGAGGCAGTCGTGGCAGGTGTCGTCGTTGGGGTTGGTCCACTCGGTGAACCCGAAGTCGCCGGTCACGTACGCGAAGACCACCGGGCCCACGTTCGTCGCGATGGTGTACTCCGTGACCCGCTGCAACTCGATGAACATGTACCCGTAGTTCGCCGCGCCGGGAACGGCGTAGACGTCGCCGCTGAGCCCGCCGCTCGGAGGGAAGGCGATGGTCGGGAGCTGGTACATGATGCTGGCCGGGACGACCAGGCGCGACCGGGTGACTTTTCCTTCGTCCCCCTCGTACTTGTAGGTCTCGTAGGCGTCCGGCACCGTGACCGTCGCCCGCACCGGGTAGTTGATGCCGCCGAACCAGCCCAACGACAACTGGGTGAACGACATGCGGACGTAGGTTCGCGAGCGGAGAACCGCCCCGCCGGGCGGCGTCGGCTCGAAGTCCGAGACCTCCCACTCCATCAACAGGGCGCCGTCGTCGAGGCGCTCCCCGTTGTCGTCGTCGTCATAGCAGTGCTGCAGCACCCCGTAGGCGCCCCACAGGTCCTGGGCACCGGTCTGCCCGTCGGCGATGTCCTCATACCCCTCGGTGTTGTACACCACGAGCGGCTCGGGGAGCTGGACCTTCACCCCGTCCACGCCGATGTCGGGCATCCGCAGCTCGACCTCGACCGGCTTCATGTTGCGCTGGTGGGCCTGGAAGAAGTGCTCGTCGATGGGCCAGTCGGCGGCGTACACGTGATCCGGCACGCCCTCGGCAGACTCGCCCGGACAGAATTGCAGCTCGTTCGCCGGGTAGTAGATGCCGGTCTCGCACTCGCCACCGTCGGCCTTCTTGACGGTGGGGAACGCCTCGCCGCTCACGACGACCGGGTCGGGGTAACCCTCCACGCCGCCACCGTAGCGGAAAGAGGCCGTGGCATCGAGATCGACACAGTAGCCGTCGCCTTCGTCGAAGAAGTCGTTACGGACGCTCACGCGGCCGAGGTCGACGTGGAAGTCGTCGAGTCCGCCGAGGTAGGGCATCTCGCCGGGGCGCTCCACGCGCCACTCCCCGTCGCCGAGGTCTGCCGCGCCCGACCAACCCTGCGTCGGAGCGTAGAGCCGGCGCGCGGCGAATTCGATCGCCTCGGCCGACCCGTCGAGCCCAGTCGTGCCGACGTACGCGATCTCCTCGCAGTCCGTCACGCCCCACTCGTCACCGAGGCGGCCGCTGAGGCCGCCGAGGCAAGACTCCCAGTAGTTGTTGACCAGCACGTACCCGACTTCGTCGGGCTGCTCGTCGCCGGCGCCTTCGACCACTTCGTCGCCGACGGCGTAGGTGTAGTCCGCATCGGCGTAGCCCGTGCTCGATCCGACGCGGACGCGTACGGTGCCGCCGCCCACCGGTCCTGGCGGGGCCGTCACGGTGAGCTCGGTATCGCTGACATCGACGATTTCGGCGTTTGCAGAGCCGAACTGGACCATCAGCACGGACGGATCGTCGCCGAAACCGGAGCCGGAGATGACGACCGTCCGACCGCTGACGTTGCCGGCCTGGCTGTCGGCCTCGACGCCCTGGATCGTGGGAGGGTCCCACCGGCCGTCGTAGTAGTCGACCGGCGCCCCGATGGAGCAGGCGGCCAAGAGCAGGAAACCGATTGAGGTGAGGCGGTGCATCGCTCTACTCCTCGAGCCAGAAGCGGCCGATGTCGATCGCGCGGGAGGCGACCTTGATGGGGCTGATGACCTTCCGGTTCCCGTAGTTGTCCATGGCGTCCGGAACCTCGACCTCGACCTCGGTCGAGCGGCCGAAGTAGAACACCACGCCTTCGCTGCCGTGCGCCCGCGCGTACGCCAGGGCGTCCGCGACCATGGCTTCGGTCAGGGCGAACTCGCCGTCGTCCCGAAGGCGGCAGGTGACTTCCGACATGTTGTGGAACGGGTCGCCGCGCATGCTCGTCACGAGCTCGTCGTCCCCTTCCAAATAGCCCGGGTCGAAGACGTACTCTCCCGCGTCCTCGCACGCTGCGGGCGCGCGGGTGCCGAGCGGGGGGTCGCCCTCGGGCACACTCTCGCCCGCGAGACGCTTCCACTCCACCTCGACCTGGCGCGGGGCCTCGACTTCGACCACTTCGCGCATCAGGTTCGGGTCTTCCCGGTCGACCGGGCCCAAGAAGCGAACGGCGAGGTGAACGTACTCGTCGGTCTGCTCGCCGGGCTCCCAGCGAAACAGGACCTTGCCGTCGTCGGTATCCCAGGGGCCGGTGTACATCTGGCCGTTGGTGCCGGCGACGCTGGCGGCGGTCGCGCAGTCCGACGGGCCATGGGGCGTGGCCACCGCCTCGCCGCTGAACGCGAGGCAGGTCTGCTGGAGACCAGAGGACTCGCCGACCAACGCGCCATAGGCGTCGTACCGGGGACCGTCCCATTCGATCTGAACGCCGCCCGGGAGCTGCGGAACACGCAGCCGGCTCTCCTCGACGGCGCCCGAAGGCACGGGAATCGCGCCGAGCGGCGCGTGCTCCGGGACCATCCCGCCGGGGAAGCGGAAGGTGACCTCCTCACCCGCCGGGAACGACGCACGGTGCAGCAGCACCTGCTCCATCTTGTCTGGCTTCTCCGTGTCGCCGGGCTTCCACCCGTAGGTCGCGGTCGCGCTCCAGAGGTCCACCGCGTTGTAGTAGGCGAAAACGTCGCGCGGATCGGCGGGGTACTCCGCCGGACTGCGGTCCAGGCGCATCCCGCCACTGCCATCGTCGGTGACCAACTCCATCCACCCGCCGACGTCGACCGTCTTGAAGCTGCCGATCGGGCCGGTGGCCTCGTAGGTGGTGTAGCAGGTCTCCTCGGCCTCGGGCGGCACGGAGGTGACGCCACCGAGCGAGTCGGCCGCGGCCAACTTCTCGGTGAACAAGTACGAGAACCCGTACACGGCCGCGTACGGCGGCGCGAAGCCGGCCATCCCGGGCCCGATCTCGTCGAACGAACCGAGCTGCATCAGCGCGAGCGACAGCCCCGCGCCGCTGAAGTTGACCCAGCTGTACTCCACCACGCCGCCGTACGGCGTGGGAGACGGACCGATCTGCTCGGGGTCGTAGCCGACCCCGACGGTCTTGACCGCGACGTCATCGTAGTCGGGAGCGCAGGAGAGCAGCGCCAGAATGAAGGTCATGATCACCATCCCGTACCGAGACCGAGGTAGAACCGGAAGCCGGGCTCCTCGACCTCGTTGCTGAGTTCGTCACCCGCGGCGCTCTCGGTCGTGTCCGAGACGTCATCGCCGTTCACGTCGCCGTAGCCCTGGATGCGGTTGAACCCGTAGGAAACGCGGAAGAAGGAGTTCCATCCGTAGTTGTCCATGAGGGTGCTGGTCACGCGGATCTCCGCGCCGGCGTCGTACAACAGGTAGTTCCCGTTCTTGTGGGCCACGTCCACGAACGGAATCTCCCGCTTGAGATCGCCGGGGTCGTTGGCGACGCGCTCGCCGAACTCGTTGCGGTAGTACTGGCTCGGGTCGTCCGGGGGGGCATAGGACCAGATGTTACCCGCGGTCCCCATGATCTGCGCGGTGATGTCGTAGACGTACAGCGGGCCGATCTTCGCGTTGAGCTCCCGGCGGATCGGGAACCGGTACGCCAGGTTGACCATCGCCATGGTCTCGCCGGAGATGCTGTACGCCGGGTAGCCGGCGAAGAGCGTGTTCGGCCGGAGGGCGTTGCTTCCCCAGTAGAACGGGTGCTGTCCGCCGCCCCGGAACTCGTCGTTGCGGTCGACGTTGCGGTCGATGAACCCGCCCGCGATGTCGATCTGGATGGTGTGGCGGTACTTGTTGGCCTCGGTGAGGATGCCGCCCCAGTCCGGGACTGGGATCTGTTCGACCCAGCGCAGCTCGCCCTTGTTGAAGGTGTAGTCGTCCAGCAGCTCGCCGTCGTCGACCGTGCGGCCGCCGTACGGCTCGTAGACGATGTCGGAGTAGCCGTAGGTGTACGTCAGGTCGATGAACCGGCCACCGCGGAGATTCGCTCCCGTGGCGTAGGTCGTGCCGAAGCTCGAGATGCTGTGGGTGAGGCTCAGCTCGCCGCCGACGACGTAGGGCTCGTAGTCCACGTCGGCGGTGCCGCGGAAGCCGAACGCGCGGGCGACGCCGAGCAGGCTCGTGTGGTGGAAGCGGTTCCACGGATAGTCCGCGCCACCGAGGCCGTACAGGTAGAACTGCTGGTTCTTGCCCTGGAAGACGCCCTGATCACCGGCGGTGGTCAGGTCGTCGTCGTCGTCGAGGAGGTAGCCGAACGGGAACTTCGCCTCGCCGCCGATGACGCCGAGGAAGAAGTTCGGGTACCAGCCCTGGTACGCATACTGGAGCCGCGCCGACCAGTCTTCGCCGACGAGCGCTTCGCTGTACAGGAAGTGGTTCTCGACGAAGTCCTGGACGAACATCGCGCCGCCCGCCTGCAGCGAGAGGTCATCGCGAGCGTCGTTGGTGATGCGGATGAGCGGCACCCCGCTCAGCGACATCAACGGCGCCTTGTAGGGCACGGGCTGGTAGGCGCTGAGGTCCTCACGGAACCCCCACGCCGCCGTGACCGCGGCCGCGTCGGGCTCGGTGACGAACTCGGCCGTGACGTCCTTCATGAGGAAGTCGGCCTTGCTCATGCCTTCGACCTTGTAGCCGTTGGCGTGGTAGGCCAGGTACACCAGGCCGCCGGACGGCGACTCGGCGGGGGCTTCGGCTCCGCCGATGGTGTTGGTGAGCTGGTGGATCTTCCCGGTCTCGTGGTCCCAGCGGTGCACCTGCATGATGCCGCTGCGGTCGGAGTTGAAGAGGAGATCGCCGTCGCGGGTCCACTCCGGGTCGCCGTCTTCCCAACGGTCGAACATCAACGCCCGCAGGTTACCGCCGTCCGCGTCCATCAGGTAGATATCCTGCTGGAACTGCCGAAAAACGGCGACCGCGAGCGTCTTGCCATCGGGCGACCAGTCGACCCGCTGGAACCAGGTCCCATCCTCGAAGTCGGTGAGCGCCTTCTTTTCGGACCCGTCGATGTTGATGGTGACCAGGTTCAGCGTACCGTCGGTGTACTCGAAGTACGCGATGCGCCTGCCGTCGGGGGAGACGCTCGGGTCGACACCGCGCTCGGTGTTGGGGATGAGGTACGCCCCCTCGGGGAGCCGGGTGTACTCGGTACCGAGGATCTTCAGCGGCTTCTGGCCGGTCCAGGTGAGGTTGCCCTCCTTCTGCTCCTTGGCGTCCAAGGGCAGATACACAAGCTGCTTCCAGTCGTATCCGTCGGTTTCGGCGCGCGCTCCGAACAGCTGGTTGCCGAGCGCGGCGTCCTGCAGGAGGTGCTCGTTTCCGACCATCACGATCGCCGACTGACCGGGCACGAAGTCCCAGTCGTGCCCGAAGCCGGCGGGGCTGCCAGCGGCCACGCTCTGCTTGGCCAGCTTCGCGTCGACACCGGCGTCGCCGTGCACCCGGCCCGAGAGCGCCGACAACGACGCTTCGCCGATGGGGGAAAGCTCGACGGCCCAGCCGTTGCTGGCGCCGAACCACTTCCCGTCGTCGGAGAACTTCGGGTTCATGCCGTAGCGGCCCGTGCCCTCCTTCTTGCGTTCGCGCTCGCGTCGGGCGAGGAGCGGCCCGGTGACGCCCGTCTTCCGGACGTAGCGGGGGTCGTAGAACGCGTCACGGCCATCCGGGTCGGTGTACTCCCAGTCGTACTCTTCCAACGCGAGCTCGCGGTGGGCGGTCTCCCCCTCCGCCTTGAGCGCGGCGTAGCGCGAGGTGTACTTCTCGGTGACCCACGCCCGCCACTCGTCGTAGAGCTGGGGACCGGGCACGCCGGTGACCGTCTCGAGGTGGTCGTTCCAGTCGTAGATGAACCCCTTCTGGTTCTCGAGCGCGAAGTTGTTGTACGTCTCGTTGCCGAAACGTTCGCGCAGGTAGAGGCCGAAGCTGTAGCCCTGCTGGTATCCCCGCTCGCCGTCCATCCAGCCGTGGTTCTGCTGGACGGTCTTCCACTCGTCCCAGCTCAAGAGCCGGTCCTCGATCACGCTCATCCGAATGGTGCGGTCGCGGGCCGGCGTCCACCAGTTGTAGCCGGACTGGTCCGACCAGTACTCCGCGCCGCCCTCGGTCCAGTACCAGGGCTCGTTGTTCCCGATGAGGAGCTCGCCGCCCGACATCGTGTTGCCCACACCTTCGTTGTAGAGGACGCCGATGCTGACCGCCTGGCTCCCTTCCGCGAAGGTGCCCTGCGCCTTGAGCGAGACGACGTGCGCGAACTCGTGCACGAGCACGTCGGGCAGCCAGTCCATGCGCGAGCGCATGCGGTAGAAGTCGCTCCCCGGGTTGGCGCTGACCTCGATCCAGTCCCACTGGGGCACGGTGAAGCCCTCGAGATCGTCACCCTGGTTCAGGATGACGATGTGGACGCGCTCCTTGAGGTAGTAGTTGAACTCCGCGCACATGCGCGGGAACATCTCCTCGGCGATCTTCGCCGAGCGCTGGGCCGTCCACTTGGCGGTGAGGTAGTGTTCGTTGCCCTCTTTCCGCCGGCTCTCCGGGTAGTGGACGACGAAGTGCTCGGTCTCGATCGAGTGCCACACCAGGTCGGGGTGGTTCTGCTCGAAGACGTTCTTGGCGAGCGCCGGGGCCGGCGCGAGGAGGACTGCGGTCAGCAGGAGGGAGCGCCACATCTTAGTACCGGAGCTCCACGCTGGTGCTGAACGTGACCCCGCGCGTGGGCGAGATGCCCTCGAGCGGGAAGAAGTAGAGGTCTTCACCTCGGATCGGCACCATGGCCGACGCGAGGATGTCGACGCCGCGGGTGGCGTTGACCACCACCCCGCCGCCCGCGTCGAACGACCAGCCGTCGGAGCCCTCGACCACGTCGAGGTTCTCGTCGACGAAGAAGCCTCCCGCGGTCGTGCCCAGCGAAGCCGAGAACCACTGGCGGAACACGGCGTCCCCATGGAGGGCCACCGGACCGAGCTGCAACATCGGGGACAGCTCCGCGCGGATCTCGCTTCCCGGCTTGAAGCGCCCGGAGAACTGGTACTCCGAGACCTCGACGACGAACTGCGAGACGCCCGAGAACCGGTGGACGTACCCGACGGAGCCGGCCAACGCGAACGGTCCGAACTGCTGCTTTCCCCGGACGAACCCCGCGAGGTCGGCCTGACCCGTGCTCATGGGGAAGCCGACGACGGTGTTCGGGCCGCCGACGTAGGTGCCCGCGGCCTCGGTGCCCGTGGGCATCTTGTACTGCAGGTCGACGATGAGCGAGGTCGTGGGGATGGCCCGGTTGAACAGCTCCAGCTTCCAGCCGAAGCGAGGCTCCCCGATGCCGAAGCTCGACGTGTCGGTGCCCAGGTCGTCGTTGGTGAGGCGTACGTAGTGGAACGGCACGTCCCAGTACAGCTCGCCTGATCGGCTGATGCCGTAGCGCACCGACAGGCGCTCGGTGGTGTAGAGCCAACGCGCGCCCGACCACTGGAGCGCCTGCCCGTCCGCCGTCCAGGCGCCGTCAGCTTCCTTGTGATCGTAGCCCAGACCGAGCTCGAGCCACCCCTTGCCGATGACGAGCGGACGCTCGACCTCGACCGCCGAGAGTGGCGCTCGCATCGTCTTGATCTGGAACCCGGCCGCGTCGGCGGTCGGGAGCGTGGCGAGCAGGGAGAGCAGCCACATGGTCCTCGGCCTCTGGAAACGCCGCCATAGAACACGGCGGAAGGGCCGCTGTCAACCGCCTTGACAGCCGGGTGACGAAGGGGGCACGCTCCTTGCCGAGATTCCCGCCATGGAGTAGTGCGCGCCCCTCTCCGGGGCTCCCCGCCGTGACCGCGCTTTCGTGGATGGTGCTCGTCGCCTGCGTCCCCCTGGCCCAGGATGGCGACGGTGCGGACGTGACCGGTCAGCCGGTGCACCTGACGTTCCTGCACACCAGCGACATCCACAGCCGACTCTACGAGTACGAGTTCACCCCCTCGTTCACCGACAACGAGCTGGGCCTGCAGGACGGTCTGGGCCCCTACGGCGGACTGGCGGAGATGTCGTACCTGCTCAAGCGGGAGCGGGCGCGCTCCGGCCGGGTGCTCCACCTCGACAGCGGCGACTGCTTCCAGGGCGCGGTGGTCTTCAACGAGTTCTCGGGGGAAGCGGAGTTTCGCGGGCTGAGCCTCGCCGGGCTCGACGGCGCCGTGGTTGCCAATCACGAATTCGACAAAGGCGCTTCGAACCTGGCCACGCAGGGGGCCACCTGGGCCACGTTCGACCTGCTCGCGGCCAACTACGACTTCGCCGGCAGCGACCTGCCGTTCGCGACCGAACTGGAGGATCTCGTCCTCCCGAGCACGATGTACGAGCTCGACGGCGTCCGGGTCGGCGTGATCGGGATGGGGAACATCAGCTCGCTCAATTCGATTTACGACCAGTCCAACAGCATGGGCATCCGGGTGATCGAGCCGGCGGCCGCAATTCCGGACGAAGCCGCGAAGCTCCGGGCCCAGGGCGCCGACCTCATCGTCGTGCTCTCCCACCTCGGCCTCGACGACGACATCGAGAACGCCCGACTGTACTCGGACATCGACATCATCCTCGGCGGCCACCACCACATCGCGCTCGACCCGCCGCTGGTGGTCACCAACGAGGCGACGGGCAAGCGCATCCCGGTGGTGCACAGCGGCGCGTTCGCGAAGTTCGTCGGCCGATTCGACGTCGTCGTCCAGGATGGCGAGGTGCTGTCGCACGACTACACCCTCTTCCCGGTGGACAACACCGTGCCGGAGGACCCTGCCGTCGCCGAGATGCTCATCGAGTACAAGGAGCAGCTCGACTACGAGCTGAACCTCGACCAGGTGATCGGCTACGCCGAGTCGGAGCTCACCCGCTACGGCGACGGGGGCGGCGACTCGATGCTCGGCAACCTCAGCGCCGAGGCAATGCGCCTGTACCCGGGCGTGGAGACCGAGATCGCCCTCACCAACACGCTCGGCATCCGCGCCGACATCCCGGCGGGCGACATCACGCTGGACACGCTCTACAACTCGATGCCGTTCGACAACACCATCACGACGATGTTCCTGTCGGGCCGCGAGGTGCAGGAGCTCCTCGACTACGCGACGGCACGCAGCACCGAGCGCGGCTGCCAGTCCCAGGTGCAGGTCGCCGGCATCCGGTTCACGATGAACTGCGCCGACGCCGTGGCGCAGGACATCTACATCAACGGCGCACCGCTCGACCAGGACGGCACCTACGAGCTGGCGACCAACAACTACATCGCGCACGGCGGCTCGGGCTTCGAGGTGCTGGAGCGCAACACGACGCAGGTCGACACGGGAATCTCGATCCGCGACGTCGTGAAGTCCGCGATCTCCTCGGCCCGGACCCTGCCCCAGGCGGGTGTCGCCGAAGAAGACGGCCGCATCCTGGCGGTGTACTGATGCTCCCCCTCCTCCTCGCCGCCTGCGGCGACCTCCCCGAGCGGGTGCGCGTCGAGCCGACGTTCATCCACGTCGACCTCGCCGCCGACGCGGTGGTCGGCACCGAAGCCGCGCCGCTCGCCTTCTCGCCCGCTGCGCAGGCGTTCACGCTCACGGTCAGCACCTACGATGTGCAGGGCGAAGCCTACGACTTCGACGGCGAGTTGTCTCTCGACGTGCGCCCCGGCCGCCTGGGCGACGTCACGCGGATCGACGTGGCCGACGGCGTCTGGACCGGCGCGGTCGCGGTCGAAGCGGGCTTCGGCCCCACCCGGATCTGGGCCACGGACGAGGACGTGACCGACGGACGCACCCCGTCCTGGTCGGCCGGCGTCAGCGGCGCCATCTGGTTCGAACGACCGACCATCCCCGAGATGCAGACCACCGACAACCACGAGACCAACCAGCTCGACGGCGAGTTCGCCGAACTCCGGCTCGCCGACCGCGAGGTGGTGGTGACGGGGACCAACGCGGCCGGCTTCTGGGTGAGCGACCTGGGTACTGCGCCCGGGGGATTCTCCGGCCTGTACGTCTACACCTTCCAGAAGCCGCCCGAGGAGATCGTCCTCGGCGCGCGCCTGGACGAGCTCAACGGCCAGAACAGCGAGTACCTGGCCGCCACCCAGCTCAACTTCCCGACGCTCCACGTCGTCGACGGCGCGTCGTTGACGCCCCCCGCAGCGGTGGTGCTCACCGAGAGCACCGCGTGCGACGACAACGCGATGGAGGCGCTGGAGGGCAGCCGCGTCCGCGCCGAGAGCGCGGTCGTGCCCGACACCTTCACGGCGGACTCCGAGGCCTACGCCGACTACCTCGAGTACGGCCAGTGGCCCCTCACCCTCGGCGCGTGCACCCTCTACGCCGAGTCCGGCGCCACCGTGCCCGACTACTTCCCGCCGGACCACGCCGGCGAGACCCTCTCCCACGTCGAAGGGATGCTCAAGGAGGTCTACGGCAAGTGGATCTTCACCATCCTCGACGCCTCCGACATCGGCGCGGGCACTCGCTCGCCCAAGGGCCAGCCATGACCTCGGTTCTTCTCCTCCTCGCCTCCACCGCCCAGGCGGGTGACTTCGTCGACACGTGGGTCACCACCGCGCTCGAGGACACCAACGTCCTCGCCGGTCCCGAGGCGTACTCCCCGGCGGCGAACTTCGTCCAGCGCGGAAACTCCACGTTCTTCGAGAACTACGAGAGTCGCTTCACCGACGACATCAGCCAGACCCACCTGGTGCTCTACAAGAAGGACGACGGCTTCATCAAGGGCATCACGACCGAAGCGGCGTTCGTCCTCCGGATGCAGCCGTACCTGGACGTGGCCAACAGCAAGCCCGGCGTCAACGTCGCCGACGACGGCAGCTACATCCGGATCATCAAGCACTTCTCCGAGCATCAGAACCTGTCGGTGACCGGCTACGCGGTCGACGCCAACCGATTCCGGCTCGGCTACAGCTACGACATCACCTGGGGCGGTCGCGACATCTACGCGTTCGATCCCTACGCGGCGCCCGGCCTGCGGGTGCAGTACCAGTCCGGCGGAAACTACGTCTTCGTCGGCGCCAAGACCGCCGTCGGCGACTACACCGACACCGAAGGGAACAAGAACAACGAGGCCTACTGGGGCGGGCTGGCCGGCGGCGGAATCGAGCTCGGGCGGCACCTCCGGCTCGAGGTGGGCATCGGCAACTTCCAGCAGGGGCAGCTCACGAACGTGGGCGACGTGCAGTCGCCCCTGTACAACGCCCCCATCAACGCGCTCGGCGGCAGCGCCCAGGTGAGCGTGCGCACCAACCCCGACCTGGAGTACATCTCCAGCTCCGAGCTGAAGCTGTACCGCAACGCGCCCGAGTTCATGCGCGACACCTACATCTCGCACCGCAAGCTCGACGGGGTCGGCCTCCTCGTGCAGGGCGAGGTCAACGTCATCACGCACAACCTCATCGACCCCGAGGCCAACGACCAGACCACGGTCGAGACGGCCATCGCCGGCGACGTGCAGGCGCTCCTGGTCGCCGGCACCACCGAGATGAACCTCGACTTCGTCTACAAGGACCTGCCGTACATCGTCTTCAACATCCCGGGCATCACCTCGGGCTACGCGCTGGATCCCGATCTCGCCGCCACCCCGCAGCTCTACGTCCGCGGCCGCGTGGGTCATTGGTTCCCAAAGGCCCACCTGACCCCGAGCCTCGGCCTCGGGTGGGAGCTGCCTTCGACCTACACCACCGGCGCGTCGAGCTTCGTCCAGTACGACGAGCGCAACAAGGCGCACGTGCCCGACGGCCAGGAGCCCACGGCGATCCTGAGCACGGTGGCCGGCCTGCAGTGGGACGTGTCGCCGTCGACGGTGCTCGTCGGCGAGGTGTTGTACACCCTCGACAACAACCTCTCCGACTTCCAGACCAACGACGACGGCACCAACGAGTTCGTGCCCGAGGCGGACAACGTCCGCAACGCGCTGGGCTTCAACCTGATGATGCGCGCCCGGTTCTGATCGGGCGTCGCGCCGCGACCGTCCCGAAGCGCGCGGAGGCGGGCGCGCGACGCGCGACCGCGGGCGACGCGGCCCTCGAGC
>SXOM01000014.1 GCA_005776735.1 Pseudomonadota bacterium | reverse complement strand
GGCGAGCCGCGCGCGCAGCCCCCGCACGCGGCGTACGGCCACGCACACCGCCCCGACGAGGCCGGCCACCAGCAGCGACCACCCGAGTCGGCGCGAGCCCTCGGCCACCGCGAGGGCGGCCACCGCCCACCCGGTGAAGAGCGCCGCGGCGGCGAGGGCACACGCGCGCGCCACCGACAACCACGCCGCTCGGCGCGCCGACGAAGACAGCAGGCGTTGGATCCGTACGACTGACTCGGGCACGACGTGAGCGGACCCCCGAGGAGCCGCTTCGGTTCCATAACCGGGGCCCGCGTCGGTTTGCGGGGGCCACCTCGGTCACGACCCGTCACGCCGCGGGCAGCACCAATGTGAACGTGGCGCCCGCCCCGGGGCGGCTCTCCACCTCGATGCGGCCCCCGCACTGTTCGACGATCCGCAGCGCAATCGCGAGGCCGAGGCCGGTGCCCTCGCCCGGCGGGCGGGTCGAGAAGAACGGCTCGAAGAGGCGGGTGCGGTGCTCCGGCGAGATGCCGTGCCCGTCGTCCCGCACGCGCAGGTGCACGCCGTCCGCGGCCGCGGTCGCCTCCATGTCGATGTGGGTGGCCCCGGCGGCGGCCGCGTTGAGGAGCAGGTTGACGAGCACCTGGTGGAGCTTGGCGGCCTCCCCACGCAAGACCAGCCCGCCGTCGGCGCGCGCGGTGACCTCGACGCCGCGGAACCCGGCCTGGTGCTCCACGGTGGTGCGCGCTTCGGCGAGGAGCTCCTGCACGCGCACCGGCCCCGGCGCGCTCCCCTCCCCGCGTGCGTAGTCGAGCAGGTTGCGCAGCAGGCGGTGCATGCGCTCCACCTCGGTCTGCGTCCGGCGCAGGAGCTCGTCGTTGTCGGCCTCGGGGCTCGATACCACGAGCTCCAGGTAGCCGCGGACGGCCGCCAGCGGGTTGCCGAGCTCGTGCGCCAGGCCGGCGGCGAGCCGCCCGACGCCCGCCAGCTTCTCGCTGCGAACGAGGGCCTCCTGCGCCCGGCGCAGCTCGTCGTTGGCGCGCTCGAGGGAGGCGAGCTGGTCGGCGGTGCGTCGGCGGTACTCGTCGAGGGCCACGCCCATCCGACGCAGGGCCCCCGCGAGCTCGGCGAGCTCTTCCGGGGCGTCGTCCGGCACGGGTGTACCGAACTCGCCGCCCGCGATGCGCACCGTGGCGTCCGAGATCTTCCGGATCGGCTCCACGACGTTGCGCCGGAACAGGAACCAGCCGAAGACCCCGATCACCACCGACGCGAAGAGGGTGTGACCGGCGACGACACCCCACGCGGGCCGCTCGATGCGCGACATCGGGTACCGCAGCGACAGGACCGCGTCGGGCCGGCCGCTGCCGACCGGGGCGACCACCCGGACCTCGTCGCCCACCACCTCGGAGTACACCGCGCGGGTTGCGACGGTACGTCGGGCGATCACGTCGATCTCGCCGGCATCACCGACGATGTCCCCGTCGCGGACCGACCAGATCGCGAGGCCCCGCAGCCCGTGCGCGCGGTTCTGCGCGATGACGGCCGGCCAGCGCTCTGGTTCGACCGCACCGACCTCGGCGGCCACGACGACCGCCGCGCTCTCCGCCAGGTCGACCGAAGCCTCCTGGAGCACGTACCGCGTGGCGAGCCAGAAGATGCCCGCGTCGAGCACCGACACGGCCACGGTCAACAACGCGAGGTTGACCCCGATCTCGACCCACAGCGCAGAACGACGACGAGCCACGCCCGCAGCATACCGTACCGCCTAGACGTGGACCTTGCGGTAGACCCCCACCACCACGCCGAGGACCTGCAGGTCGCGCGACGAGTCGACGTAGATGGGCTGCATCTCGCTGTTGGCAGGCTGCAGACGGATGCGCCCCCGCTCCCGGAAGAAGCGCTTGCACGTGGCCTCGCCGTCGACCATCGCCACCATGATGTCGCCGTTGCGACACTCGGTCTGCTGGCGCACGAAGACGAAGTCGCCGTCGAGGATGCCGTCCTCGATCATCGAGTTGCCGTGGATGACCAGGGCGAAGACCGGCGCCTGGTGCGGCATCACCGACGCATCCATGTGCAGGGTGCCCGCGTAGTTCTCTTCGGCGAGGATGGGCGCGCCGGCGGCGACCCGCCCGATGACCGGCACCGCGAGCGTGGACGACTCGCGGAACCCGCCCCGCGCTTCGTGCGTGAGGCGGATCCCGCGAGAGGTGCGCGCGTCGCCCACGCGCTCGAGGTAGCCCTTCTTCACCAGCGCCTTGACCTGGTCGGACACGCCGTTGGTGGAGCGGATGCCCAGTGCTTCGCCGATCTCCCGGAGGGTGGGCGGAATGCCCTTTTGATCGGCGTAGGCCGCAACGAAGTCGAGCATCTCGCGCTGGCGGGGGGGAAGGGTTTCCATCTGCGCTCCTGTACAGCTACACTACTGCGCGGCCGCTCAGGTGTCAAGCGCGTTCGAAGGAAGCCTCGTCCGGCAACGCCGGTGTGGCCTCGGTCCCGGTGACGGTGGCCGGAAGCCACTCGAGCCAGGGCTCGGGCAGCTTCATCAAGCGGGCCAACGTCATCCGCAACGCGTCGGTCTGGGTGGGCACGCGCGGGTAGATGCGCAGGGGCATCCGCGCCTGGGTCGGGGTGCGGTCGGCCTTGCGGCTGTTGCAGCTCCGACACGCGGTGGCGGCGTTCTCCCAGCAGGTCACCGCCACCCACTTGCGCGACCACGGCAGGTACACGCGCCCCTCCTTCGCCTGCGCGCGGGGGATGACGTGGTCCATCGTGAGCTGCACCCGGTCGGGGCGCCCGTCGGCCAACAGCGGCCGCAGGCCGCAGTACGCGCACGTGAAGTTGTCTCGCGCCTGCACGCTGCGGGTCGAGAACCGCACCTTGCCGCGGAAGACCGAGTAGCGCCGCAGCGCGACGACCGCCGGCCACGGGATGGCCAACGACGGCGAACGGACGAACCGGCCCGGCCACGAGGCGACGACGACGACCTTCTCGTCGAGCGAGAGTTCGATCGCCCGCTCCCAGCGGATGACCTTCATCGGGGTGTAGTCGGCGTTGAGCTGGAGCACGTCACGCATGGCGGACCTCGCGGCCTCGCACCGCCCCGGCGTCGGGACGGTGGGGCACACACCGAGCGGAGCTAGCCACGCCCCGGTGTCGAGACAAGGGGTTGTACCGAAGTTCTCATCGAGGGCCACGATACGCGCCCCGGCTTGACCCGTCAAGCCGAAGACAAACGGGGACGAATGGCCCGGGCATCGACGGCGTCGACAGTGCGTGGACCCACTCACGGAAACCACGAGGAGACCCAAGATGCAACCTGCCCGATTCCTCACCATCGCCGCCCTCGGCCTCGCGGTGTCGACCACGCCGGCCGAAGCCCGCCACCGGTCCTCGCGCACCTGGGACCTCGGTACGGTCGAGGTGCAGAACCGCGCCGGCGTGCCGATCACGGTCACCGTCGAGGCCGGCGGGACGCACACCCTGGCGCCGTTTGAGACCGAGCGGTTCGTCGTGCCCGCGGGCCGCACCGACGTGCGGGCCACCTACGAGATGTACGGCCAGCGCTTCACCCTCTTCTCGGAGTCGGTGCGCGTGCGCGACCGCCGGACGACGCTGGTGCAGGCCACCCCGGTCACCGCCGGCAAGCTCCGCCTGGTCAACGACAGCGGCGCGGAGGCTTCGTTCCGCGTCGAGGGCCGCGAGGTCGCGGAGCTCTCGCCCGGCGAGTCGCGCCTGGTCACCGTGCCGCTCGGCCCCGTCGACCTCCGCGTCACCGCGCGCGGCGTGGAGCTCGAAGACGAACACCTGGTGGTCCGCCCCTTCGTCGAGGCGACGCTCGTCGCCGAGCCGCCCGCGTTCGCGCAGCTCGTCGTCGACAACCCCCTCCCCATCCCCGTCGAGGTCGACCTCGGCCACTGCGAACGCCGCGTCGAGGCGTTCGGGCGCACCGTCTTTGAGCGCGTCCCCGTCGGGACCCTCTCGGTGCAGACGCGCCGCCTCGGGGGCGAGCTGCTCGACCGCGAGCGCGTGACCGTCCGCGCCTGGTCCGGCGCGCACCTCGTCGTCGACACGCCGAACACGGGCCTGGTGCGCCTGGAGAGCCAGGACGACGACCTGCTCCGCGTCTTCGTCGACGGGCGCGTGGTGGCGACCATGGCGCCGCTCCAGGTGACCAACCTCGAGCTGCCCGTGGGCAACGCCTACCTCGAGGTCCGCACGCTCGACGGGCGCCTGGTCGAGCGGGAGTACCTGTACGTGCAGCCCTACGGCGTCGCCAGCGTCGACTTCGGCCACTACGAGCGCGGCCGCGGGCACCACGCCCACCGGGACGACGACCACGAGCGCCATCACGAGTCGGCCGAGGTGGCGCGCAGGTAAGGGCGAGGGCGGCGCGCCGCGACCGTCCCGAACGCTTCGCTCCGGGGGCGGGCCGCCGCGCGCCGCGCGGCACTAGAACGGTTGCCCGACGATGCGACGGAAGACCGCCTCCACGGCGTCGGGGTCGACCCCCGACGCCGTCGCTTCGTCGCGCACGGCCGCGAAGATGGCCGCCTCCCGCGCGGCGTCGTGGCGCGGCACCCCCTGCGCCGCCTTCTCGTGCCACAACCGCGCGACGCACGCGGCCCGCTCGGCGAGGAGCGCGACCAGGGCGCGGTCGATGGCGTCGATGCGGGCCCGATCGTCGGTCATGGAGCGGCGGTCCCGAAGGTGCGCATCGTGCCGGCGGTGACGCCGAACTGCTCGTGCGCCGCGACGCGGCGGAGCACCTCTGCCGCGGTCGCCCGCCCGGCGAGGAGGTCGCGGTACGCGGCGATCACCGCCGCCGCTTCGTCGCCGCTCTCCCAGACCAGCTCGACGCGGAAGCGGCGGACGCCCGCTTCGCGGAGCCGGCCCACCGCCCGCGCCGCGCTGCCCGCCCGCGCTTCGAAGACGGTGTTGCGGCACCCGACGTCGACCACGACGGGATGGTCGAGCCCCGTCGGGTCCCGCAGGGCCAGGCGGTGCGCTTCGCAGGGGCGACCGCAGGTGCGGAAGTCGCGGCCCGACGACATCGTGTGCGCGTAGACGCAGTGTTCGGTGTGGAAGGCGGCGACGTGGTGGTGCACGACGACGGTGACCCGGCCCGGGTCGACGTTGCGGAGCACGGCGTGGAGCTGGGTCGCGTCGAGATCGTGGGCCGCGGTCCAGGTGTCGGCGCCCACCGCGAGCAGGTGGTGTGCGGTGACCGAGTTGGTGACGTTGAGCGAGAAGTCCCCGTGGATCACCGGCCGCTCGGCGTCGGGCAGGGAGGCGAAGTGGACGAGCCCCGCCCAGTGACGCACGAGCACCGCATCCGGCGACAAGGCGGCGATGCGACGGTCGTAGGCCTCTTCGCCCGGCTTGTGCACGCGCACCGTCGCGATGCCGACCGCCGCCCCGGCCGCACGTGCCCGGGCGACCGCCCGACCCAGGCCCGAGAGCTCCATCCAGTCCAGCTCCACGTACGGGAGCCCGGCGGCGAGCGCCGCGTCGAGCTGCGCGTCGTTGCGGCACAAGACCACCAGCTCGGGCGCGGCCGGTGGCGTCCAACTGCGGCGCGCGGCGCGTGCCCGGGCGGCGTCGACGACCTGCGCGGCGACCGGGCCCGGCGCGACCGGGTGCCGGGACGCGCCCAGGACCGCCGCCAACAAGCGCGGCACGAGCTCCCTGCGCGCGGCCTTCAGCACGCTCGGCGAGAGGTGGAGGCCCGCCCCGAGGTCGCCGACCTGCAGCTCCCCCAACCGAAACGGCGTGCCGCCGAACGCGCCGAGCTTGTCGGCCAGGTGGGCCGCGTCGAGCCCGCGGCCGACGGCGGGGGCGAGCGTCCCGAAGTCGCCCTCCACCGCCACGCCACCGCACACCATGCGTACCCGGCATGGCGAGCCGGCCGTTCCCGACACCGTGACCTGCACCCCGAGCCGCCCTTCGGGCTCGCCGGCGCCGACCAGGCGCTCCACCTCGGCATCCAGGCGGGGGTCATGGGTGACCCACACGCGGTCCCCGGGCGCGACGCGCGCGATCGCGTGATTGTCCCGCGAGAACTGGAGCCACCACCCCTCGCCCGCTTCGGACACCGCCCAGATCGGACCGCCCGGCTCCTCGGCCTCGGGCTGCCCGGTGTCGAACCCCACGCCGAGGCCCGGGAACGGGGTGATCGGCGCGCCGGGCACCCCGCGCGCGTCCTCGGCCGCGGCGCCGCCGACCGGCGGAAGCGGAGCCGCCACCGGCCCCGCGGGCGGCGAACCGCCCACCGCGAGGGCGCCGGTCGCAGCCCGCGTCGCCGGATCGACCCGCACGGCGCCCCGCTGGACCTCGGTCACCACGCCGAGCAGCACCCCCCGATGTTTGGGGAAGCGGCCCTCGACGAGGTCCTGGTGGTCGCTACCCGCGAAGAAGCCGTCCCCGAAGCCCCGCGAGTAGGCGACCCCGAGCCGGGTCACGTCGCTGCGTACGCGGGCTTGCGCCGCCGGGCTCGCGGCTTCGCCCGCCGCGATCGCGTCGAGCCACCGCGCGTATGCGCCCACCGCCGTCGCGACGTAGGTCGGTCCCTTCAGGCGGCCCTCGATCTTGAGGCTCGCCACGCCGAGCTCCACCAGCCGCGGCAGGGCCCGGAACGCCGCCTGGTCCAGCGGCGAGAGCAGGTAGCGCACATCGCCGGTGTCGAGCGCCCGGCCGTCGACCACCAGGGTGTACGGCAGGCGGCACGACTGTGCACACTGGCCGCGATTGGCCGAACGCCCGCCCCACGCTTCGCTGGTGAGGCACTGGCCGCTCCACGACACGCACAGCGCGCCGTGGACGAAGACCTCGACCTCCAGCGGCGTCCCCGCCACCAGCCGCGCGATCTCCGGCAGGCTGAGCTCGCGCGGCGCGACGATGCGCACGCAGCCGAGGTCGGCCGCGAAGCGGGCCGCCTCGGGGCTCGACACCGTCATCTGGGTGGACGCGTGCACCGCCATCGTCGGCGCGACCGCGCGCGCGAGCAGCGCCACCGCGGGATCCTGCACGATCACCGCGTCGACCCCGGCGGTCGCCGCCACCCGGAGCAGGCCCTCGAGCCACGCGAGCTCCGCCTCGAAGACCAGGGTGTTGAGGGTCAGCAGCGCCCGCGCCCCTGCCCGGTGCACCCGGTCGACCGTGTCCTGCAGCGTGGCGGCCGAGAAGTTGGTGGCGCGGGCGCGCGCGTTGAGCCCCTCGTCGAGGCCGAAGTAGACGGCGTCGGCCCCGGCGGCGAGCGCCGCGGCGAGCGACGCTTCGTCTCCGGCGGGCGCCAGGAGCTCGGGGCGGTGCACGGGCCGCAGCTAACCTGGGCTAGCGCCCCGTCCCAAGAACGTGCGGACCACGCCTTCGACGGCTTCGGCCGACACGTCCATGCAGGGAGTGCCCCACAAGCACACCTTCCGGTAGCACGGTTGGCACCACAGGCGTGCCGGGCGCTCCACGGGCGTGCCGACGCCGGTGCGGGCGGGATCGGTGGAGCCGTGGACGACCACCACCGGGACCCCGCACGCCGCCGCGAAATGCGCCGCGCCGCTGTCGTTGCTCACCAGCACCGTGCAGTGCGAGAGCGCATCGGCGAAGTCGCGCAGCCCGAGGCCCGGGACCAGCTTCACGTGGGGGCCGACCGCCCCGCGGGCCGTGCGGTGTTCGCCGGGCCCGCAGAACGTGACGATCGGGTGGGGCGCGAGGCGCTCCGCCAGGGCCCCGAAGCCCGGCCAGCGCACCGTCCGCGACGGGCTGCACGGGTTGAAGCCGACATAGCCCTCGGGGAGCACCAGCGCGGCCCCCCGCGGGCGGTAGACCGGTACGCCGGGCGCGGGTGCGCCGACGGCCTGGACGATGCGGGCGTACCGCTCCCGACGGTGCTCCGCGGCTTCGGGCAGCGTCGTCTTGTAGCGGCCCGCGGGCCCGACGCCGACGGTGGGCAGGTGCCGCCATCGCCACGCGGCATGCCACGAGGGTTTGAAGCAGACCGCGACCTCCGGGGCCACGGGGAGCTCGTCGCCGCCGTGCAGATCGAGCCCCTCGAAGAGCTCTCGCGCCCACCGTGCGCTGCAGTACACCGACAGCGGACCGAGCGCGGCGAGGGCCTCGATCGCGGGGAGCGCCATGACGGCGTCGCCGAGGTGATCGGGGGCCCGGACGGCGATCATGCGTCGGCCACGCGCGGCGGGTCGGGCACCCCGAGCCGGGCCAGGACCGCACCTTCGGGCTCCGGGCGCCCCACGAGGTAGCCCTGCAGGAGCCCACAGCCGAGCTCCGCCAACCGGGCCCGCTCCGCCTCGGACTCCACCCCCTCCGCCACCACCACCCGGCCGAGCTCCAGCGCGAGTCCGAGCACCGCGCGGGCGACGGCGTCCTGGCCGCCGAGCGTGCGGACGAGGCTCGGGTCGAGCTTCACGAGGCCGATCGGGAGCTCGTTGAACCGCCGGACCGAGCTCGGCGAGAGGCCGAAGTCTTCGAGGCAGAAGCCGACGCCCGTGTCGGCGAGCGCGCGGAGGCGCGGCAACCAGCGGTCCTCGTTGCGGGCGAGGTGGCCTTCGGGCAGCTCGATCACCAACGCCTGCGGCGGCAGGCCGTGCCGGGCGAGCGCGGCCTGGACGGTCTCGACGAGGTCGGGCGCCTCCATGCTCCGCGAGGAATGGTTCACCGCCACGAAGACCGCGTGGCCTCCCGAGCGGAAGCGCACCGCGGCGCCGACCGCCCGCTCGAGCACGTTGCGGTCGACCGAGGTGATGAGCTGGCTCTCTTCGGCGATGGGGACGAAGTGGCTCGGCGAGACCACGCCGAGCGTCGGGTGGGTCCACCGCGCCAACGCTTCGTAGCCGGCGACCTCGCCCGTGGCGGTGCGCACGATGGCCTGGAAGACCACCTCGACCGTGCCGGCGTCGAGCGCTTCGCGGAGCGCCGCCTCGACCGCGATGCGCTCGGCGAGGCGCCCGTGCAGGACGGCGTCGTAGTTGACGACGCGGTTGCGCCCGCCGGACTTGGCCTCGTACATCGCCATGTCGGCCTCACGCAGGAGCTGGCCGGCGTCCTGGCGCGCGCCGGCCATCGCCAGCCCGATGCTCGCCGACATCTGGTAGCTCGTGCCCCGCCACAGGATCGGGCGCCGCAGGAGCTGGAGCACGGCCTCGGCGCGCGAGGCGGCCACCTGCGCGTCGTCGATGTCCATCAGCACCAGCGCGAACTCGTCGCCCCCGAGGCGCGCGACGGTGTCACCGGGGCGGACACACGCCTGGAGCCGGGTGCCGACCTCGATGAGGAACTGGTCGCCGGCGGCGTGCCCGAGGTGGTCGTTGATCACCTTGAGGCGGTCCAGGTCGAGGAACAACAGGGCCACGGGCGGCCGCGGGAGCCGCGCCCCCCGGCCGAGGGCCTGGGTGAGCCGGTCCAGGAGGAGGTTGCGGTTCGCGAGGCCGGTGAGCGGGTCGTGCAGGGCCTCGTGGCGCAGGCGGGCGTGGGTCGACTCGAGGTCGGTCAAGAGCCCGTTGAGCGACTCCGCGAGCCGGTCCAGCTCGTCGGCGCCTTCGACCGGGAGGCGCGCCCCCTCGGCCTGCCCGGCGCGGATCCGCTCGGTCGTGGCGGCGAAGCGCTGCACCCGCCGCAGGACCGTACGGTCCACGAGGCCGAGCAGGAGCGTCGCCAGGAGCGCGGCGATGAGCGCGGTCTCGAGCCCGAAGCTCACGATGCGTCGAATGAGCGGTTCGCCGGTGCGCGGCGCACGCATCAGGACCAGGTCGCCCGCGCCGTCGGGCAGCGGTTCGCTGGCGCTGAGCTGGCCCTCGCCGAGCTCCGCGGGGCCGATCACGAGCCGGCCGCCGGTCAACAGGCCGAGGCCGGACAGGCGGCCCTCGTCGAGCACCCGCGCCGCGACCACGCGGTCCCCGTCGGCCTGATCGACGCGCGCCACCTGCCACACCTCGGCGCCCACGCGGACGTAGTGCAGCCCCGGGTCCGCCTCCTCGGTGCCGGCCAGGGCTTCGCCCCGCGGACCTCCCGTGACCGGCGGCGCCCCGGGGCGGCGCAAGACGAGGCCGTCGACCCCGAGCGCGTCGGCGGTGGCGTGCGGCTCGGCCCCGGTGTCCAGGCCGTCCAGCGCCCGCACCAGGAGCGACCCTTCCCGCGACAGGTACACCACCGCCGCCGCCGCGCGCTCTCCGAGCGCGGCCTCCTGCGCGGCTTCGTCGGCCCGCCACGCGAGGCGGCTCGCCAGCGCGAGGAGCGCACCGGCGCCGAGCAGCAGGAAGAGGCCGAGGAGCACGAGCGTGCGCCGGCGCAGGTCCATCAACGCGGCCCCGCCGCCGCGAGGGTGTCGCGCAACGTGACCTCGACCGGCACCCGCGGCGCCCACCCGAGCGCCCGCAACCCCGGCGCGCTGCCGTGAAACGGCTCCCGCGCGCGCCCGTCGAAGCCGACGCGGACGGAGGGCACGAGCAGATGGAGGAGCGAGGAGGTGGCCATCGAGGTCTCGGCCGCCAGATTGTACGCAAGCCCGTCCGCGCCAAGCAGCACCAATTCGCAAATTCCCGCAGCGGCGTCCCGCACGTCCAGCAGGTCCCGGGGCACGTCGGCGCCGTGTACGTCGATCTGATCGGCCTTCTGGCCGGCCGCGATCCATCCCCCGATCTCCGACCGCCGCGGGGCCCCCGGACCGAGGAGGAAGAACGGTCGCGCCACGACGAAGGTGGCGCGGAGGGCGGCCGCCCGTCGCCGACCGAGGACCTCGGCGCTCGCCTTCGCCGCGGCCCAGAGGCCGTTCGGGCGCAGGGGGGCGCCCTCGTCGGTGGCGCCCGTTCCGTACACCGCCGCGCTGGACACCATCACCACCCGCCGGCCGGCACAGTGCTCCAGCGTGTTCAACAGCGGGTGGACGACGTTCTCGGTGCGGACGTCCTCCGGCCCCCGGCCGTGGTCCGCCGCCCGGCTGGTCCCGGCCAGGTGCACCACCGCATCGGGGCGCACCTCGGCGAACAACTCCTCGACCGCGTCGGCCAGCCGGAAGTCCACGCCGAGCGGCGCATCGTGTCCGGCGGCCGCTACCTGCGCCCCGCGTTCTTCGAGCGCGGCCACGACCGCACGTCCGAGGAAGCCGCCGGCCCCGGTGACGAGCACCCGCCGCACCCGCGGCCTACGGCGAGACGGTCAAAGTGTCGAACGGGATCGACGTGTCGGCGTCGGTGAACCAACGCACCTCGATCGGGGCGCCGAACTCGGAGATGTGCAGCACCGGCTCCAGGCACGACGCCTGGCCGTCGGCGCCGTCGACCCACGCTTCGTGCACCTCGATGGTGGCGCCATCGGTGACGATCTCGGGCTCGAAGCTGTCGTCGAGGTTGGGGCGCTCGACCGGCGTGCGGAAGACGGCCACGCCGCCATCTTCGGCCTCCTTCTTCAGCGCGGGCTTGGCCGGATCGTCGAAGTCGTAGTCGGTGCAGCCGCGGGTGTCGGGGTCGAGGACGGGGTTGCCCACGCAGGCGGCGAACAGGAGCACGAACATGCGCTAGGTGTACCGGCCCAGCCCGCGCGCGTCGAGGGCGTCGAGGACCTCGCGCAGCCGCTGCGCATCGGACCGCCGCGCGACGAGCACCGCGTCCGGCGTGTCCACGACGATCAGATCGTCGACCCCGACCAGCGCGACGAGCTTGCCGTCGGCGTGGACGAGGTTGTGGCGGGCGTCGATCTCGACCATCTCTTTGCAGACCCCCGCGCCCCACGTCCGGGCCGGGAGGACCTCGTCGAGCGCCGACCACGCCCCCACGTCGCTCCACCCGCAGTCCAGCGCGACGACCCGCACCTCGTCGTGCTTCTCGAGCACGCCGTAGTCGAGGCTCGTGGCCTCGGTGTGTGCCCACGCCGCCTCGACCGGGTCGCCCGCCTCCCACGCCGCCCACGCCGCCGCCGTGCCCGGACAGTGCCGCACCAGGGCGGCGCGCAGGGCCTCGACCCGGAACACGAAGATGCCGGCGTTCCACAGGTGGCGCCCCCCGGCGTACAGGGCGTCGGCGACGGTTTGTGGCGGCTTCTCGACGAAGCGCGCGACACGGCCGCCCTCGCCGGGCTCGATCCATCCAAAGCCGGTCTCGGCGCGGTTGGGCGTGATGCCGAGCGTGACCAGCGCGCCGCCGTGCGCAACGCGGGATGCCTCCACGATCGCGGCGCGGAGGGCCTCGGGGCGCGCGACGTGGTGGTCGCTCGGCAGCACGACCACGGTGTCGGCGCCGGCGCGCCCCGCGGCCCAGGTGCCGAGCGCGATGGCGGGGAGCGTGTTGCGGGCGCTCGGCTCGACCACGACGGTGGCGCCCCCGCACTCCGGGCGAACGACCTCGACCATGTCGGGGCCGGTGACCACCAGCCGCGCGTCGTGCCGCACGATGCCCTCGAGCCGCCCGAGGGTGCGCGAGAGCAGGCTCCCCTCGCCCGTCAGGTCGAGCACCTGCTTGGGCCGTGCCCGCCGCGACAACGGCCAGAAGCGCGTGCCGCGCCCGCCTGCGAGGATGACGGCGCCGAGGTCCATCACGCCCCGGCTAACGCGTGGCGGAGCCGGTTGGGCACCGCGCCGCGACCGGCCTGGACCTCGACGGAGGCTCGCGCGCGGTGCGCGGCGGCCGCCAGCCTCCCCGCGCTTCGGGACGGTCGCGGGCCGCCGCCCGGTCAGAACAGGTCGGGCCGGAGCTGGGCGAGGGCCGCATACGCCACGACCGCTGCGGCATTGCTGACGTTGAGGCTCCGCGTGGCGCCGACCATGGGGATGCGCCACCCCCCGCGCCGCGCGACCCACGCTTCGGGGAGCCCCACCGATTCGCGGCCGAAGACCAGGACATCGCCCGGCTCGAACCGGATGGTGGCGTAGCTGTGGGCGCCGTGGGAGCTCAACGGCCACACCCGCCCGGCCGCGCCTGCGCCCGCCGGGCCAGCCGCCCCGTCCAACCAGGCGTCGAACGCCGCGAGGTCGGCGTGCTCGACACAATCGACGTGTTTCCAGTAGTCGAGGCCCGCCCGGCGCACCGCCTTCTCGTCGGTCTGGAAGCCGAGCGGGTGGACCAGGTGCAGGCGCGCGCCCACGTTCAGGCACAGCCGCCCGATGTTGCCGGCGTTGCCGCCGATCTCGGGCTCGACGAGCGCGACGTGGAAGTGGGGCGCCGGCACGCGGTCAGGGGCGCCCGATGCAGCGGTACTCGAGGCCCGCTTCGCGGACCTCGGCCGGGTTCCAGATGTTGCGCCCGTCGAAGACCGCCGGCACCTTGAGCTCGGCCGCGAGCCTGGCGAAGTCGGGGTTCCGGAACTCGTTCCACTCGGTGACGAGCACGAGCACGTCGGCGCCGTGGACCGCGTCCATCGGCCGCGCCGCGTAGGTGATGCGATCGCCGAGCACCCGCCGCGCTTCGTGCATCGCCTCGGGGTCGTAGGCGACCACCGTGGCCCCCGCCGCGAGGAGGCGGTCGACCACCGTGAGCGCCGGCGCGTCGCGCATGTCGTCGGTTTCGGGCTAGAACGCGAGGCCCCAGAGCGCGATGCGGCGGCCGCCGAGGTCGGCGCCCAGGCGGGCGATGACCATGTCGGCGAGCCGGTGCTTCTGGGCCTCGTTGACGTCCTCGACCGCGCGCACGACCTTCAAGTCCAGCCCGTTCTGGCGGGCGGTGTCGACCAGGGCGCGGACGTCCTTCGGGAAACAGCTCCCGCCGTAGCCGGCGCCGGGGAAGAAGAACCGCTGGCCGATGCGACTGTCGCTGCCGGCGCCGCGGCGCACGGCGTCGACGTCGGCGCCGACCAGGTCGCAGAGGGCGGCGATCTCGTTGATGAACGAGATCTTCGTCGCGAGGACGGCGTTGGCCGTGTACTTGCACAGCTCCGCCGAGCGGTTGTCCATGAACAGGATGGGCTTGCCCGTGCGGACCAGGGGCGCGTACAGGCTCTCCATCAGCTTCTGGGCGTCGGGCGTGGCGACGCCGCACACGATGCGGTCGGGACGCAGGAAGTCCTCGATCGCCGCACCTTCTTTCAGGAACTCGGGGTTGCTCACCACCTCGACCCCGTGCGGCGTGCGCCCCTTGACGTGCGCCCGCACCCGGTCGGCGGTGCCGACGGGAACGGTGCTCTTGATGATGAGGGTGACCGGCCCGTCGGCCTGGTCGGCCACCTCGCCGGCGACCGCGAAGACCCCGCTGAGATCGGCCGATCCGTCGGCCGCCGAGGGGGTGCCGACGGCGACGAAGACGATGCGGCTGTGCTGCAGGCCCGACGCGAGGTCGCGCGTGAAGCGGAGGCGGCCTTCGCGCACGTTGCGCTCGAGCAGTTGGTCGAGGCCCGGCTCGTAGATGGGCACCCGACCCCCGAGGAGCGCCGAGATCTTCGCCTCGTCGCTGTCGACGCAGGTGACGCTGTGGCCGAGATCGGCCATGCACACACCCACCACCAATCCCACGTACCCGGTGCCCACGACGGAGATGTTCATGGGCCGCGCAGCTAACCCGAACCCACGCTCGTGCTGCGACGGCTCCGCTACAGGCGGACGACGTTCCGGCCCCGGCTCGGCGAAGCCCCTCCGAGCGCGGCCTCGACCCGGGCGGCGATGGCGACGCGGTCGTCGGCGGGGAGCGCCGGTGCGCGCGGCCGGGCGAGCGCGGCGTGGACCGCGGCGCGGAGGGACGCGGCGGTGGGGGCCCCGTCCACCTTCACGTCGCCGCGTGCGCACATCGCGGCTTCGAGCCACGGCGCCTCGGGGAACCGGCCCCGGTCGAGCCACACCACGCGGACCCCCGCGCGCACGGTCTCGCCGTACATCCCGTAGCCGGGCTTGGTCAGGACCACGTCGGCGCCGGCGAGGATCGAGGAGAACGGCACGTCGTCGACCTGGCGAACGTCGGCGCGGTCCGGGGCGCACATCGGCGGCGCGAAGAGCCAACGTACACCCGGCAGGGTCGGGAGGTGTTCGGCCAGGCCAGGGAGCCCGAACCCGCCGAAGCCCACGAGGATGGCCACCTCGTCGGCGCCGACGATCCGCACCGCCGGACGCGCCCGGGCCAGGAGGCCCCCGGCGGCGACGATGGAAAATCCGGTGAGCGGCGGGCCCGGGACGAGCTGCACCGCCGGGTGGGGTGCCTGCCACGCCGCAAATCGCGCCGACCACGGCAACAGTGCGGGGTAGTGCGCGTACACCCACGCCCAGTCGAAGTTGCCCACCGCCACGCACGGCACCCCGGCGCGCCGCGCGGCCTCCATCGCGGCGGGCGCGATGTCGACCACCACGCCGTCGTACGCCCGGAGCTCCGCCGCGAGCGCGTCGATGGCGTCGTCGTTGCAACGCTCGGCGAGCGCGGTCGCGGTAGCGTCGACGTCCTCCGCCAGCGAGTCGGGCTGCACCAGCCCCACGTCGACCACCCAGGGGAGCACCCTGTGCGCCGCGCCCAGCACCGATGCGGGCGCGGCGGCGAGCTGCGTCACCTCGTGCCCGCGGCGCGTGAGCGCTTCGCCGAGCACCACGTCGCGCGTGGCGTGTCCGTACCCGTGGGCGGAGCTCACCACGCAGAGGCGCATCGCCGGTGGGGTAGCGCGTTACATCGCCGGATGCTCCTCGCCACGCTCCTCACGGCCTGCATGCCCGCACCCTTCCCCGAGGACAAGCTCCCCGTCTGGGAAGAGCGTCCGGTCGAGGTCAGCTTCGACGAAGGCTACGACAAGGTCTGGGACGAAGCGCTCGTGGTCATCGGCGACACGTTCCCCATCGACCGGATGAACAAGGGCGAAGGGCGCATCACGACCGAGTGGGTGGTCGGGCAGAGCGACTACATCTACAACCAGTTCGGCGGCACGCGCATCCCGGAGAAGGTGCGCTACCGCATGGTGGTGGTCGTCGACGCGTACAAGGGCCGCACGCGCATCACCGTGAAGAACCGCGAGCAGGTCGAGAAGGACATCATCTCGGCCAACCTCACGTTCACGGGCAGCATCTACGAGTGGATCGACGTCCCCTCGAGCTGCCGCAAGGAGCGCGCCCTGCTCGAAGAGGTCGCCGCCGGCCTCGGCAAGGACACCCGCCGCGCCGAGCTCGACCTGCGCTTCCGCTGACCCGCGCGGTCAGCTCGGCAGCCACACCCGCTTGAGCCGGTGCACCGCGGCGATCCGCTCCTCGGCCACGCGGTTGGCCGACATCGCGGTGGTGGTGCCCTCGACCTTGGCCTTGTTGATGACCCGCTTCACGGTGTCGAAGATGTTGGCCGCGTCCTGCATGGCCTTGTCGCGGCCGTAGCCCTTGAGCTCGCTGTAGACGTTGATCAGCCCGCCCGCGTTGATCACGTAGTCGGGAGCGTAGTTGATGTTGCGCTGCGCGAGGGCTTCGCCGTCGCGGCGCTCGTCGTCGAGCTGGTTGTTGGCGCCGCCGGCGATGATCGGGGCCCGCAACATGGGGATCGTGCGGGGGTTGATGATGCCGCCGATGGCGCACGGCGCCAGGACGTCGGCCTCGGCCTTGTAGAAGTCGTCGCCTTCGAGCACCTGGCCGCCGAAGGCCTCGACCACCTTGCCGAGCCGCTTGGCGCTCACGTCGGCGTAGGCGAGCTTGGCGCCGGCGTCGTGGAGGTACTTCGCGAGCCACCAGCCCACGTTGCCGACGCCCTGGATGACCACGGTGCGGCCGGCCACGTCGGGGCTCCCGTAGGTGACCTCGAGGCAGGCGCGGATGCCGTGGAAGACGCCCCACGCGGTGACCGGCGACGGGTCGCCCGAGCCGCCGTGCGCCGCCTCGGACCCGGTGACCCAGCGCGTCTCCCGCCGGATGTTCCCCATGTCCTCGACGGTGGTGTTCATGTCCTCGGCGGTGATGTACCGCCCGCCCAGGGTGTCGACGAAGCGGCCGAAGGCCCGGAACATCGCTTCGCTCTTGAGGCTCGGGTCGCCGATGATGACCGCCTTGCCCCCCCCGAGGTCCAGCCCCGCGACCGCCGCCTTGTACGTCATGCCGCGGCTGAGCCGCAGCACGTCGCGGACCGCGTCGGCCTCGCTGGGGTAGTCGAGCATCCGCGTTCCGCCGAGCGCCGGGCCGAGCGACGTGTTGTGGACCGCGATGATCGCTTTGAGGCCCACGCTCTCGTCGCGACAGAAGACGACCTGCTCGTGGTCGTAGCCGGCGAGCTGTTCGAAGAGGTTCACGCACGCTCCTGGTGGCGCCCGGGCTAACCGGAGACCCCCTCCCCGGCTGTCAGCGCCGGGCAAATCCTCCCGGTACGCAGGTGCGTAACGGCGGTGGCACCCGACCGCTCCGACGGAGGGGGCGGCGCGACGATATGCAGCGGTGTGCTGCCGCTGTTGTTGGCCTGTACCGCCGCGCCGGGCCCGCCCGTGGGGGTGGTGATCGTGAGCCTGGACACGCTTCGTGTCGACCGGCTGGGCGCGTGGGGCTCCACCGCGGGGCTCACCCCCAACCTCGACCGGTTCGCGAGCGAGAGCGTACGCTTCGAGCACGCCTACTCCCCGAGCAACGAGACGCTCTACAGCCACGCCGCGTTGTTCACCGGGCGCTACCCGAGCCGGCTGGACTCGCTCGACGGCGAGTTCGCGGTGCCGACGCGCACCCCTCTGCTGGCCGAAGT
>SXOM01000013.1 GCA_005776735.1 Pseudomonadota bacterium | reverse complement strand
CGCGAACCTTCGACGGCCCCGCGCACCTCGTCTTCGAGGCGTGGACCACCCGCGACCTGTTCGTGCGCTGGTGGGTCCCCAAGGCCTTCGCCCCGATGCTGGTCTCCTGCGACCTCGACGTGCGCGTCGGCGGGACCTACCGCCTGGTGTTTCGCCACGGCGACGCCGAGCCGATGGCCTTCCACGGCCGCTACACCGAGGTGGTGCCGGCGTCGCGCCTGGTCTGGACCAACGAGGAGAGCGCCCACGGCACCCAGGTCACGACGGTGACCTTCGAGGAGAAGGACGGCAAGACCCTGGTGGTCGTCCACGAGCTCTACCCCTCCAAGGAGGCGTTCGAGAGCGGCCGCGGCGCGGAGGACGGGATGGTCGAGGCGTTCGATCAGCTCGACGAGCTGCTGGCCGCCTGATCCTGGTGGCCGGTCACCCGCCGCATCCATCGCTCGATCCGCCGCGCCCGGTCGCTCGTACGTCCGGCCATGAGCAACCTCGACACCGTCCAGACGATCTACGCGGCCTTCGGACGCGGCGACATCCCGACCATCCTCGCCCACCTCGACGAGCGCATCGAGTGGGAGCACGACGCCGAGGGCTGGGAGGCCTACGGCGTGCCGTGGCTCCGGCCCGGCACCGGCACCCGCCACGTCGTCGGGTTCTTCGAGGCGCTGACCGCGCTCGAGTTCCTGGCGTTCACCCCGGTGTCGATGCTCGCCAACGAGCGCCAGGTGGCGGCGGTGATCTCGATGGAGATCGCGTCCAAGGCGACCGGCGCGCGGTTCCGCGAGTACGAGATGCACCTGTGGACGTTCGGCGAGGACGGCAAGGTCTCGCGCTTCCGTCACTTCGCCGACACCGTGAAGCACCAGCGCGCGGCCGCGCGCTGACCGCCGCCGCCAGGGCGGACTACGGGCTTCGGCCCGGGAGTCCCTCGCGTGCCGGCGCCGGCGGGGAGGCGTCCACCCCCGTGTCGTCGGCTTCGAGGGGGATGCACAGCACGCGGCTCGACGCCCCGTTCGACTCGGTGACGAGCAGCTCGACGCGGTCGCGCCAGTCCACCTCGCCATCGGCGCCGTCGCCCCCTCGCGCGCGCGTCGTCATCGTGGCCCGGTGAACTGCAGCGCCCGTGCCGGGCCACGTGGCGCCGGCAGGCCCCTGAGTTCCTTGGGGCCTCGCCACCTCGCGGCAGGCTCGGCCGGCTAGCGCACCTGCCTGCCCGCCCGACACCTGTGCACGAATCGTACGATCACTCCACCGGGGCGGAGGCACCAAAGCCCTTGTCGCATCCTGCGCGTCGGGGTGGATGGCGTGTTGGAGGCTGTCAGCCAAGGACCCAGCCCGTGGGTCGGGCGGCGCCGTTGAGATCCGGATGAGGACCATCGTCGTCGCGCTGACAGCGCTCGGCTGCGCCACGCCCCCGCACGCACCGAGTACACCCGCGCCACCGGTCGGCCCCGCGATCCGGGCGAATGCGTGGTTCGCGTCGGTGCGGTCGCGAGCGGACCTGGCCGCGATCCTGGGGCGCGCGTGGCTCGCGCCCGGGACGCGGGCGTCGCCCGATCGGCGCACGTGGAACGTCGTGGCGCCCCGGCCAGCCGCCCCGGACCCGTGCGAGGTGACCGCGGTGCCGGTCGTCGCGCGCACCGGCGATGACGTTCAGATCGTGGCCGACACCGGCGGGGTGCTGATGACCCTGTGGCTCGACGCGGACGACCTCGTGCCGGTGGTGCGTCGCGCGACCCCGCTGTGGGTCGCACCGCCCGCGGCCGGTGATGTGCCCAGCGGACGCGTTCACGTCGGCGCACCGGTGCGTGTCGAGGAGCGCCGAGGCGACTACGCACGTGTCGTGATCGAGCACGGCAGCGAAGTCGGGCGAGGGTGGGTCGCGGCAGACGATCTCGGGGCGGTCGCGCTGACACCTCCCCCGCCGGCCGGCAGGCGCGACGTCGATCCACGGGCGCCGTGGACGCGGCGGTGGTTGCGCGCCGCCCCGACGAGCGACGCGGTCGAGCTCGGCGGCAACGGCTTCATCGCGTCGCTCGACGTCATCGCCCAGGCCGGCCCGTGGACCCGTGTCCGTTACGCTGGCGTGCGGTTCGACCTCGACGGCTGGATCGAGACCACCGCGCTCCAGCGGCGGCCGGTCGGCTTCGACGACCACGCCGGCTGCGGGCCGCACTACCTCGAGGTGGAGCGCCCATCCATCCCACGCTACTTCGGCCCCGAGGCCAGGCGCCATCGCGCCATCGCGGTCCCGCGCGGCACCTGCCTGTGGGCGTCGCCGCACGGTCCGGTCGTCGCGGTCACCACGGACGACGCGGCCCGGGACTTCCGCCGCGCCGACCACGGCGCCTGGTGGACCACCGCGATCGACACCCGCTGGGGCACGTTCACCGTCGGCCTCCCGATGGATCGCGACGCCCCCGCGGTCCCATCGAGCACGTGCGACGAGGCCGGCGCGGGCTCGCCCTGAAGGCTCGCACCAAGGTCTGGTAGCCTGCGGCGTGTTCGGCTACTTCCGGAGACGGCGGCGGCGGGCGCTGCGGGCCGCGCCGGTGCCGGCCGCGTGGTCCGCGATCCTCGGGCGCAACGCGCCGTTCGTGGCGCGGCTGAGCGACGACGCGCGCGGCAAGCTCCACGGCGACATGCAGGTGCTGCTCGCCGAGAAGCACTTCATCGCGGCCGGCGGCATGACGATCGACGAGGAGGTGCGGGTGACGATCGCCGCCGCGGCCGCGCGGCTGGTCTTGAACCTCGACGTCGATCGCTACGACGCGGTCACCGAGCTGGTGGTGTACCCGGGCGCGTACCAGCACCCCGACCGCGACGGCGCCGTGCTCGGCGAGGCCCACGGGCGGGTCGGCGTCGTCGTGCTGGCGTGGGACGCGGTCCGGCGCGGGCTGCGCGACGATCGCGACGGGCTCGACACCGCGACCCACGAGTTCGCCCACGTGCTCGACGCCCGCGACGGCCTGTTCGACGGCACGCCCGAGCTGCACGCGCGCGAGGACTACCTGCCGTGGGCGACCGTGATGCAGGCGCGCTTCTCCCAGCTGCGGCGCGGCGATCGCGCGCTGCGCAAGGCGCTGCGCGACTACGGCGCGACCAACGAGGCCGAGTTCTTCGCCGTCGTCAGCGAGGTCTACTTCGAACGACCCGCGCTGCTGCGCACCCGCGCGCCCGACCTGTACGCCGTGCTGCGTCGCTTCTACGGCGCGCCTCCCTGACCTGCGCCGCGCCCGTGGTGCACGATCGCCCCGTGGCCAACGCGACGAACGCCGAGGTGAGCATGGCGGTGCTCGCGGAGCTGCTGGCCTGCCGGGCCAGCACCCGCGCCCTCGAGGTGATCGCGGGCCGACCGCTCACGCTGCGTCGCGGCGGCACGACGGTCGCGACGCTCGAGCTCGTCGGGCACCGCGCGACGTTGCGCCTGGCGGGCCGCGACGTGCAGCGCCTGCAGGTCCCCGTCGACGAGCTGATCGAGGAGCTGGCCTGGGAGCCGGTGCTCGGCGCCGACCCGCTGGCGTGCCCAGGTTGCGGCGACGCGCACGCTCGCCGGACCGACGCCGAGCGCGCGTGGCGCGAGGTGCTGGACCGGCTTCAAGCACGCCCACTGGCGCCGGCCCAGCTCGCCGGCGG
>SXOM01000156.1 GCA_005776735.1 Pseudomonadota bacterium | reverse complement strand
GGGGGCTCGCGCGGTCGGTGAGCGCGGCAGCGTCACACTTCGAGCGGGCCGGGGGCCCTTGCCCCGGCCGCCAGTGAGCGCGGCAGCGTCGCACTTCGCGCGGGCCGGGGGCCCTTGCCCCGGCCACCAGTGAGCGCGGCAGCGTCGCACTTCGCGCGGGCCGGGGGGCCCTTGCCCCGGCCGCCAGTGAGCGCGGCAGCGTCGCACTTCGCGCGCGCCAAAAAGACGTCGGCCCGCTGCCGAAGCAGCGGGCCGACGAGGAAGAAAGCAGCCCGGCGCGCAACGGTTTGGACCCATGAACTCCGCGCGCGCCGGGCTGGCGACGGTGCGCCCCGTATTGGCACCGCCTCACGCGCTGGGATGTTGCAAACGGTGTGCCAAACGGAGAAACGTCACTTTTCGCTGACTCCTCCCGTGGGCCGGTGGCAAAGCCCACAGGGGGTGTGGACTTGCGATCAGTGCGTCACGAGCACCGGCACCGGGGCCCGCGCCATGACCCGCTCGGCCACGCTGCCGAGGAGCAGGTGGGGCAGACCCGTCCGGCCCAGCGTCCCCATCGAGATGAGGTCGCAGCCGAGCGCGCTGCAGCGCTCCACCACCACGTTCTCGACGATGCCGCTGACCACCTCGGCGGCCCACGTCACGTCGTCGGGCACCTCTTCCTTCGCGGCCCGGCCGAGCTCGTGCTGCGCGTTGGCCTCGAGCTCCTGCTGCCAGCGGTTGACCAGCTCGGGGTCGAACGCCGTCCAGCCCGGCACCTCGGCGGCCAACGCCGACACCTGGGGCGGCACCACGTGGAGCAGCGTCAGGCGCGCACGACCGTGGCGCGCAAGGCGCACGGCGAGGCGGAGCGCGCGCAACGACGGCTCGGAGAAGTCGAGGGGGACGAGGATGTGGTTGAACTGCATGTTGCCTCCAGACCAAGGGTGAGCACGGCGCATGCCACCGGTATGCCGTTACACTCCGTCGGCCATGGAGAGCTACCCCGAAGGTTCACCGGCGCCGCTCCCCGGCACGGTGGTCGAGCGTTTTCGTGTGGTCGGTCCGGTCACGACCCCCGACCGGGCATGGGCGTTGGTCGGCGACACCGACTGGATGAACCGCGTGGCCGACAACGGCGCGGTCGTCAGCATGGAGGTCAAACGCCAGGCCGACGGGTTCCCGCTCCTCGTGGGCGAAATGGCCGGTCCGCTGGGCATGCGCCTGGGGTTCTCCGAGGTGTGGTCCAGTTGGGTGCACGGCCGGTTCTTCCGCCAGGTGCGCGACCTCGCGTCCCCCCTGGTCGCCCGCAGCGACTACCGCGCGAGCCTCGAGCCCGCGGTCGGCGGCGTGCGCCCGGTCGTCGAGATGGCGCTCACCGGCCCCGGATGGGGCTCCCTGCTCCGGCGCG
This sequence comes from Pseudomonadota bacterium, assembly GCA_005776735.1. Lineage (GTDB taxonomy): Bacteria > Myxococcota_A > UBA796 > UBA796 > SXON01 > SXON01. Next base: position 2,749 of record SXOM01000156.1, on the reverse strand, counting down.
GCTTGTCGCTCGGCGCGATGGAGCGCAAGTGGCACGCCGCGCTCGAAGCGCTCGTCGTCGGCGACGGCGAGGTCGGCGCCGCCCGCGAGCTCGGCCCCGAAGCGCGCGCGGCCCTGGCGCGGTGGCGCGACACCGCCGACCGCACCATGGTCGACCGGTTCGAGGTCCACTATCGCCAGGCCCGCCCGATGGACCTCGCGCGCATCCGGCCGTTCGTCCTCGCCGACGCGTGGTCGGTCGACCGCGAGGTCATGCTCGACACCCTCCTCTCCGGCGTCGACGCCGGCGCCACCGAGGTCTTCTGGTCGGTGCGCTGCGTCCGGTGCTACGGGCAGGTCGCGGGCGGCCGCCTCCTCTCCGACCTCGCCGACCACGCGGAGTGCCCGGCGTGCGGGGTGCGCTCCCAGACCGACCTCGGCGACAACGTCGAGGTGATGTTCGCCCCCCACCCGAGCGTGGTCACCGCGCTCGACGTCAACTTCTGCACGATCTTCCCGGCCCGCGCGCCGGCCCAGCACGCGGTGCTCACGCTCGCGCCCGGCGACCGGGTCGAGGTCGAGACCGTGCTGCCCACCGGCGAATGGCGCCTCGGCAAAGGACAAGGGCTCGCCGACCTCGACGTGCACGCCGCCGCCGAGGGCGCCGACCGCGTGGCGTGGCGCACCGACGCCGCCGGCCGGGTCGACGTGCGGGCGGGTACGGTCACGCTCGACGCCCACAACGACACCGCCGCGCGGGCCCGCGTCCAGCTCACCCGCGAAGGCGGCGCCGTCCCGGTGGTGCCCGCGAGCCTGCTCACCACGCGCGAGCAGTTCCGGCGCCGCATGGGCCACCAGGTGCTCGCCCCCGACCTCCGGATCGGCGTGCGCTCGGTGGCGTTGTTGTTCACCGATCTCAGCGGCAGCACCGCGATGTACGAGGCCCTGGGCGACGCGCAGGCCTTCGCGGTCGTCCGCGACCACTTCGCGATGCTCCGCGCGGCGGCCGCCGAGCACGACGGCACCGTGGTCAAGACCATCGGCGACGCGGTGATGGCCGCCTTCTACGACGCCTCGGCCGCGGTCCGGGCGGGCGTGGCGATGCAGGAGCGGGTGCAGGCCTGGGTGCCCGGGCTCGGCCTGGAGCATCCGCCGTCGCTGAAGGTCGGCGTCCACGTCGGCCCTGCCCTGGTCGTACACAGCGACCAGGCCGGCCTGGACTACTTCGGCGGCACGGTCAACCTCGCGGCGCGCGCGCAAGGGGCGGCACAGGGGGGCGAGGTGGTGTGGACCGATGCGGTGCACGCCGACGCCCGCGTCCAGGCCCTGCTCGGGTCAGCGGGCCTCGCCCCGGAGCCGTTCCTGCGGCCGCTCAAGGGCCTCGGCGAAGTACGGCTGTGGCGGTTGGCGGGCGCGCCGCGACCGTCCTGACGGCGGCCGAGGCCGCTGCGCGCCCGGCTGCGTCGCGCGCCGGACCCGGAATCGCGAGCGGACGGTCGCGGCGCGACGCCCTCAGAACGACGAGCCCGCCGCCGCGTAGAACCCGTCGAGGCTGCCGATGGGAATGCCTTCGCCGAGCACCGGAATCGCGTAGCCGACCCGCCCGTACAGGCTCATGCCGTAGAACGCCACCGCCGACACGCGGAGCTCGGCGCCCACCCCGACCAACGAACGGTCGAGCCCCGCATCTTCGGCGTCGACCCACGCGTTGCCGGCGTCGACCACCAGCGCGCCGCTGACGTGGCGCAGAAACAGCGGCAGCGTGCCGAAGCCGCGGTCGATCCGCCACACCGGGAACCGGTACTCGGCGCTGGCCAGCCAGAACGCTTCGCCGTCGCGGGTGGAGGGGTAGAACCCGCGCAACGCCCGCCACTCCGCGGGGATCACGGTGATGCCGTTCTCGGAGAAGCTGCCGCCGAGGCGGAAACTTCCGTAGCGGAACGTGCTCCCGACCGACACGCCGCCGGACAACTTCCACGCGAAGACGTGGTTGGGCAACCACGGCGCCGGCACGTACTCGCGCCACTCGCCGTTGACCTGGAGCTGGTCGAAGGCGGCGGCAACGTTCTCTTCGTCGTAGGCGTAGCTGCCGAGCCACGAGGGGGTGTACTCGAGCCCCACCCCCACCGACCGCGCCGCCTCGGGCGAGATCGACAGCGCATAGCTCTCCGCGTGTCCGGTGGACCAGCCCACCGCCAGCGTGCTGAAGAAACCCCGGGTGGGGAGCGTGGCGTAGTAGACGTCGGCGGGGAGGGCGTCCTTGGGCTGGCGCAGCTCGGCGCGGTACCAACCGGTGATCGAGCTGTCGCTGTCGATGGGATAGCTGGCGGCCAACGAACCGCGGAGGCGATGATCCCAGTAGCGGGTGTCGGTGCGCTCGATGCCGGGGATGGTCGCGCCGCCCTCTTCCGGCGGGGCGATCGTGGCCGACACGGTGCTGTAGGGCGACACGTAGGTCGCGAACGACGCGCCGAAGACCGGCCGCCACCGGTTGAGCGTGAAGCTCGCGCCGCCGCCCAGGAAGTTGGCGTCGGTACGCCACGTCAGGTAGCCGCTGTAGCCGTAGTGGCGGAGCGAATCGACGCCGCCGGTCGACGCCGCGAGGTAGGCACCGTACCCGTCGCCGGTGGTGGTCAGGAGCGTGGACGGGAGCCAGTACCGGGGCGGGAAGAGCGTCGGGAGCGGGTTGTACGGCGTGACCGTACCGACGGCGCTCGACAGCTCCGCCGGGGGCGCGGCGGCCGGCGCGGCGGGGGCGACGTCCGGTGGCG
>SXOM01000155.1 GCA_005776735.1 Pseudomonadota bacterium | reverse complement strand
GCCGCTGCCCCGCCGCCGGCGACCCTGCTCCCGGCGGCGCCCGTCGCCGCGGTCGTGCCGCCCAAGCCCGTCGCGCCACCGCTCGGGGCCGCGGGCCTCACGGCGATGCTCACCGGCGGCTCGATCGCGATTGCGGCCCTCGGCTCCGCCGTCGCCCTCCTCGGCGGCTTCTTCTCGTCGCTCTCCCCGCTCGGCGCGGTCGGCGTGATCGTGGCGATCGTGGGCGCGTTCGTCGTCCCCACCGCGATCCTGGCCTGGGTGAAGTTGCGTCGCCGCGACGTGGCCGCGCTCCTGGAGGGGAGCGGGTGGGCGGTGAACCACCGCCTCCGCATCGAGCGGCCCACCGCCGAGCAGTTCACCGTGCGGCCGTCGCTCCCCAAGGGCGCCGCCACCCGCGGCCGGGACGCCAGCGACGGCCCCCTGCCGGCGGTGTTGTGGACGCTCGCGGTGGTGCTGGTGCTCGCCGCGGTGGCGTGGCAGTTCCGCGACAGCATCGCCGCCGCCCTGGGCAGCGACGAGGCGGTGCCGACCGCGCCGGAGGCTGCGGCCCCGGCCGAGGCCCCCGCCGCGCCCTGACCGACGCGCGCATCGCGCCGCGACGGCCGCCGGCGCACGCCGCCTTCGGGCCGGGTCGCGGGCCGTCGCCCCGACCTCAGCCCTTCTTCATCTCGCGGACCTTCAGGCCCAGTTGGTTGAAGCGGAGCTGCACCTTCCGGGCGTCGCCATCGTCGCCGGTGAGCTGCCGGGCCATCGCGGCAAAGTCGCCTTCTTCCTGGTCCCACAGGCGCGTGAAGTACTGGCGCTCGACGTCCTGCGCCACGTGGTTGAGCGTGGGGTCGGGACGGATCACGACCTCGCACCGCCACCCGCCGGCGTCGGCCGGACGGTCGACCCGCACCGCCCGGAGCAGGTCGCGCACGAGCTTCGGGCGCACCTGCACGACGTCGGCGCGCCCCCCGCCGGGGAGCGCCGCCAGCTCGGCGAACGTGAAGGTGAGCGCGTTCTCGATGACCATCGCGAACTCGCGCAGGTTGCCCGGCCACCGGTGCCGCCGCAGAAGCCGGCGCGTACGCTCGGGAAAGAGCAGGACCAACGTGTTGGGGGTGGCGGGCGGGACCTCCGATTGGAGCGCCACCTGCACCGCGCCCACCGCCTGCGCGGCGGTGGGCCCGCCGAGCCCGGTGCGCTCGCGGTACTCGAGCACCAGGCCCTGGAGCGCCGGTGACTCGACCGCGCGCAGCGCCGTCCACGCCAACAGGTGCATGAAGTCGCCCCGGCGCTCGATGAGCGGCGGCAACGGCACGGTGCACGCCGGGTTCAGGCGCATGAACAGGTCGGCCCGGAACCGCCCGGCGCGCACGAGCGTGGGGAGGTCCTCGTGGGTGGCGACCACGAGCTTCACGTCGACCTTGCGCTCCGAGGTGTCGCCGATGCGCGTGACCAGGCCCTCCTGGAGCACGGTGAGCAGCATCTTCTGGACGTCTTCGGGGAGGTTGCCGATCTCGTCGAGGAAGAGCGTGCCGCCGTCGGCCTCTTCGAACGCGCCGCGCCGGTCGGCGACGCTGCCGGTGTACGCGCCCCGCACCGCGCCGAAGAGCTGGGCCGCGACGAGATCGCGCGGGAGCGTGGACAGGTCGACCGAGACGAACTTCCCGCGGCGACCCGACCGTGCGTGCACCACGTGCCTCGCCACCAGCGACTTGCCGGTGCCGGTGGGGCCGCCGAGGATGACCGGGAGCCGGCCGCGCGCCAGCACGTGCAAGCGTGCCCGGATGCGACGCATCTCCGCGCTGCGCCCCCAGAAGACCGGGCCCTCGGCCTCGCGGCCCCGACGCGCGGCGAGGACGTTCTCGATCTGCACCCGGAGCGAGCGCGCGTCGACATAGTCGTCGTCCAGGAAGTAGGTGTACTCCTCGGCGGCGAGGCGCTCGGCCGCCTGCTCGAGCGCGACCTCGGCCCGGCTGGTCATCAAGACCACCGGCAGGTCGGGGAGGCGGCGCCGGAGCCGCGCCAGGATCTCGAGGCCCTGACGCCGGCGGACGCGGGCGAGCGTACGCGCGTCGGCGCCCGCCGGGAGCCCGACGAGCTCGGCCTCCCCGATGTCGAAGTTGACGTCGAGGAGCACCAGGTCGACCTCGCGGCGACGCGCCTTGAGCACCTCGGCGGCGGCGGCCCACGAGCGGGCCGGGCCCAGGTACTCGTGCTCGGGGATGGCCTTGCGGCACAACGCGACGTAGCGGTCCTGATCGTCGATCACCAGGATGGTCGCCATCTAGTTGCCGCCCTCCCGCTCACCCAACCGCCGGCACGCTTCGGCCGCTTCGCGCGCGACGCCGCTCACCCGTCGGAGCGTCGGCCCCGGGAGCGCGTCGAGCGCACGCATCGCCTCGCCGAGCTGCGCGATGAGCGCGTCGAGCTCGCGCGTGTCGAACTCGGCCACCTCGGGCCGGAGCCGCGCCCACAACGTGACGCAGTCTTCGTCCCCGTCGGGGCCGCGGCGGGTGCGCAACAGGTCGGTGCGCAGGGCGTCGCGGTACTCCTGATCGGTGGAGTCCTCGCCGAGCCAGCGGGCTTCGAGGTGGACGTACTTTCCGAGGTCGTGCCGCACCTTGTGGGCGGCCTCGCGGGTGCGCATCCCCCCGCTTATCCGGTGCGGCGGCTGGCGGGGAATTCACACACGCGGACGCGGGGGCGTGGTATCTTTCGGGCTCCACCTGGAGTGCGCCATGATCCTGGCGACCATCTTCTCCTTCACCGGCTGCGCAGCCGAGGTCGCTGTCGACGTCGACGGCGACCAAGACGGGCTCCTCGGCAGCGAAGAGTCCACGCTCGGCACCGACCCCGACAACGACGACAGCGACGGCGACGGGGCCAACGACGGCGACGAGCTCGCCGCGAACACCGACCCGCTCGACGGCGGGGAGTACCCCTACAAGGGCGGCTGGCCCATCGGGTCGTGCAAGAGCGACATCAAGGGCGAAGGCCTCGCCGAAGGCGACGTCTCCGACGACTTCTCCTTGCCCGACCAGAACGGGCAGAACGTCCACCTCTACAGCTTCTGCGACAAGGTCGTATACCTGGTCTTCGCCGCCTTCTGGTGAGGCAGCTGCCAATCCGAGGCCGGTGGCCTCGAACAGATCTACCAGGACAACAAGGACGACGGCCTCATGATCATCGAGGCCATCACCGAGATCGACGACGGCTCCGCACCCGCGACCGAAGACCTCGTGACGTGGGCCGAGACCTACGGGCTCACGATGCCGGTGGTGGCGGACGAGGGCAGCACGCTGATGTGGAAGTACGCCGCCAACGAAGGCGGTAGTGTCGGGCTCCCGTTCACGGTGGTGATCGATCGCGGCGTGGTGATCGACAGCATCGCGAGCGGCACGCAAGTCGACGCCGCGGTCGGCCTCCTCTGATGCGCGCGCTCTGGTTGCCGGGGAGCTTCCTGCTCCTCGGCTGCGCGGGACTTTTCGGCGCCGAGGACACCGCGGACGACGGTACCCACTCCATCTTCGATGCCCCGGACGACACCGACGACGGCGGCAACGGCGGCGATGACGACGGCGGCGCCGACCCCGACGACGACGGCCTGACCAACGACGAAGAGGACGAGCTGGGTACCGACCCCGACGAGGCCGACTCCGACGGCGACGGCGTGGGCGACGGGGAAGAGCTCGACCAGAACACCGATCCGCTCGACGAAGACGACGCGCCGTACGAAGGCGGCTGGGCCAAGGACGCCTGCCGGTCCGAGGTCGAGGGCGAAGGCTGGCGCGAAGGCGACGTCAGCGACAACTTCGTCCTCTCCGACCAGTTCGGCGAGGACGTCTCCCTCCACGACTTCTGCGATCGTACGATCTACCTGGTCTTCGCCGCCTTCTGGTGAGGCGCGTGCCAATCCGAGGCCGGCGGCCTCGAAGACCTCTACCAAGCGTACGAAGGCGACGGCCTCATGGTCCTCGAGACCATGATCGAGACCGAAGACGGCAGCGTGCCCAAGACGCGCGACCTGGAGCGGTGGGCCGACACCTACGGCCTCACCATGCCGGTCCTCGCCGACCCGAGCGGCGGCACGATGTGGTCCTACGCGGGCGGGAGCGGGTCGGTCGGCCTGCCGTTCACGGTCGTGATCGATCGCGGCGTGGTGATCGACAGCATCGCGACCGGCAGCCAGGAGTCGGCGGTCGAACGCCGGTTCTGAGCCCAGGCGGGCGCGCCGCGACCGTCCCGACCCGGGCGGAGGCCGGCGCGCGCCCGGTGCGCTGCGGGCGCATTCCGGAAGGCGGCCCCCGCCG
>SXOM01000154.1 GCA_005776735.1 Pseudomonadota bacterium | reverse complement strand
GCCCGCGCCCGAGGTGCCGCCCGCCCCCGAGCCCGCGCCGACGCCGGCCCCGGAGGAGGGCACGCCGTGGGGCGCGCCTGCGCCCACGCCCGCACCGGAATCCCCGCCGCCCGCGGGGGGTTCTGAACCGTCACCCTGGGGAGGTCAGTGATGCTCTTCGTCGTGTCGATCCTGGTCCACTCGGCGTTCGCCGGGGTCAAGGGCGTGGAAAAGCTGGTGGTCACCATCCCGAAGCCCGAGGTGGCGATCATCATGAACAAGCAGAACCTCACGCCCAACTACGAGCTGGAGCTCAAGCAGAGCTTCCTCCCGAAGGTCGTGGAGACGGTCCAGAAGAAGCCGTTCTAGTCCTGCATGCAGTTTCTCCTCGACGGTTTCGAGAAGGGCGGCCTGTTCATGTGGCCGATCCTGCTCTGTGCGCTGAGCGCGATCACCATCGCGTTCGAGCGCCTGTTGTTCATCGTCTTCCGCGCCGGCATCCACGGGCCGAACTTCATGGGCCAGGTGCAACGCCTGATGCTCGACGGCGACACCGACGCCGCGCTCCGCTTGTGCAACGCCGAGCCCGCGGCCGCGTTGCCGCGCGTCATCAAGGCCGCACTCCTTCGGGCCGACCGTCCCGAAGCCGAGGTCCGTGACGCAATCGACGAGGCGGTGCTCGAGGTCACGCCGCCGATCAACCGGTGGCTCGCCTTCTTGCCGATGATCGCCAACGTCTCCACGCTCATCGGCCTCTTGGGGACCATCCACGGCCTCATCCAGGCCTTCGAGGGCGTGGGCCAGGCCGACGCGGTGGCCCGCTCGCAGATGTTGAGCTCGGGCATCGCGGTGGCGATGTACGCGACGTTCTTCGGGTTGTTGGTGTCGATTCCGACGCTGGTCGTGCACGGCATGCTGGCGGCGCGGGCGAACACGATCCTCGACGAGCTCGACCACTACGGCTTGAAGATGCTCAACCTGCTCAACGCACTCCGCGCCGCCGACGAGCCGGCGCCGGGCGCCCCAGTCCTTCCCTTCCCGGGGCGCTGACGCCGTGCGTCGGCGGGAGCGCAACCCGGTCGGCGCCGAGATCGACCTCACGCCGGTCCTCTCGACGATCGTCCACATCATCCCGATCGTGCTGATCGCGGTGCGTTTCGTCACCCAGTACCAGCATCCCATGGATCAAGCACCGATCCACAGCACCGACGCGCCGAGCCGCGAGAAGCTCGAAGCACAGGAGCGGGAGCGCGTGGTGATCAAGGTCGGCGCCGCGGGGTTTGTCGTCCGCGGCGCCGGCGAGGGCGAGTCGACCTTGCCGTGCCGGGCACCCTGCGCTCCCGCCGACTACGACTACGCCGCCTTGTCGGACGCGATGGTCGCGGCGCGGGCGCGGCACCCGGCGGAGACGCAGGTGGTGGTGGTGCCCGAGGCGGCGGTCACCTACGAAGTGCTGGTCGGCGTCTTCGACGCGGCGACGCAGCGCCGGGACGGCGACCGGGTCACCGCGCTCTTCGGGCAACCGGTCCTCGTCAACGGGGAGGCCGCGCCGTGAAGCTCAAGCCGCGTCGTCGCCGCCGCCGCAACGAGCTCGCGAGCACGTTGATCATCACGTCGATGGTCGACATGTTCACCCTGGTGCTCCTGTTCCTGCTCGTGTTCTACGATCCGGGGTTCCAGGGCGACGACGCGCTCGAGCTCCCGCGCAGTCAGTCGACGCGCGCCGTCGAGCCCGGCGCGGTCGTCCGCATCCTCCCTTCGGGCGTGCTCGTGGACGGGCGCCAGGTGCTCGTGCTCGACGCGGGGGCGCTGCGTGCGGGGACGCCGATGCGCGACAAGGGCCCGACCGCGGTCACCGAGGCGCTCACGCCATTGGCGGCGGCGGCGCGCGAGCCGGACAAGGCCGCCCTCCAGGTCGAATGCGACCGCCGGGTACCGTGGTCGGCGCTCGGCCCCATCCTGGAGAGCGCGGCCGACGCCGGCTTTGCGCGCTATCGCTTCGTGGTGGTGGGCGAAGACTGAGCCCTCCGGGGCGCCGCGGCGCGACCGTGCCCGACGGCGGCCACCCCGCCCCGCGGCGCGCGAGCCGCGCGAGCCCCTGCCGCCTTCGGGACGGTCGCGGCGGCTCGCCCAGAGTGGGTCGCGGCGGGTCGTTCGACCGGATAGGTTTTTTTGAACTATCTTCACGCGCCGCTGTCCCACCAGAAAGTAGACTCCTCCGACAGGTGCTCATGTCCGCTGCCGCCCAGACCCAGGCCGCCCAGAAGTCGCTTCCCAAGGTCCTGCGCATCGGCGTGGTGCAGGAAGGGAAGATCATCCAGGAACGCCTGGTCAAATCCAGCGAGACGGTGACCGTCGGCGACTCGCCGAAGGCGATGTTCAGCTATCCGGGCCTCGGGCTCGGGCCTTCGCACGCCCTCTTCGTGTGGCAGGCGGGCAGCTACGCGCTCGTCGTCCCCGAGAAGCTGGAGGGCAAGATCTCGTGGAAGGACGGGATTCGCGACCTCGGCGAGCTGCGCGCCCGCGGCGACATGCAGAAGCGCGGCGAGTCCTGGGCGCTCCCGCTCACCGAGAGCGTGCGCGGCAAGGTGTCGCTCGGCGGCATCACGTTGCTCTTCCAGTTCGTCAATGCGCCGCCCGAGCCGGTTCGCGCGGTCACCGCCGCCGACTTCAAGGCGCGCGTCTTCAACGACGACGACCCGCTCTTCCTCGGGCTGCTCGGGGTGTTCAACCTCATCGCGGTCCTGTTCTACGTGGCCATCGCGCTGCACCCGCCGGTCGAGGACAACGCGCTCGACCACATGGACCGTGCGCTCGACCTGGTGGTCGAAAAGGTCGAACAGGTCGAGATCCAGGAGATCAAGCCGGTCATCGAGGACAAGGGTCCGGAAGAGGACAAGACCGAGGTCAAGAAGCCGGCCGACACCACGCAGGACGCGGCCGCTTCGGCGAAGCCGGCCCCCACCGCCGACTCGGTGGCGAAGAAGTCGCTCGTCTTGCAGATGCTCGGCACCACGGGCGAAGGCTCCGATCAGATCGCGAGCGACATCCTTGGCGACCAGGCCGCGATGTCGGGCAAGCTCGACGCGGCGCTCAGCGGGGTCAACGGCACCGAGATGGCGACGGCCGACAACGTGGGCATCATGAAGGGCTCTGGCGCCGGCGGTCAGGGCGACGCCGCGGTCGGCATCACGCAGAACTCGGCCGGCAAGGCGGGTACGGGAGCCGAAGCCACGATCGCGGTCAAGAAGGCCAAGGTCGACGTGGGCGAAGGCGATGTCGACGCCGAAGAGGGCGATCCCGCCGACATCGGCCGGGTGGTCCGCGGCGCCAAGGGCCGCGTCGAGACCTGCGTGCAGGCCGCCCTGAAGAAGGACCCGAACACCAACGGCCGCGTCGGCATCGGGTGGACCATCCAGGCGGGCAAGGTCACCGAAGCGCACGTGGTGAAGAACACCTCCGGCAGCGAAGAACTGGGCGGCTGCATCGCCAAGACGGTGCGCAGCCTCCGGTTCGACGCGAGCGTCACCGCGACGGTCGACGAGTGGGCCTGGGTGGTATCCGGCCAGTAGGCGAAAGATCGGGCGGGGTCGGCCGATACGGGCTATGTTGTTCCAAACCCCTCTCTCGGGAGCGTGAATGCACGTGCTCTCCTTCGCCCTGACGCTCGCCATGGCCCCGGCCCACGCCGAGGCTCCGGGAATCACCACGTCCGTCGAGCAGGCCTCCACGGCAACGCCGAAGGAGATGGCGACCAGCGCCGCCGAGATGATGAAGGACATCACCGCGTCGGTCAGCACGGTCGAGCAGCTGCTCAAGGCGGCTGAGTCCGACAAGAAGAAGAACGAGGAGCTGGTCAAGTGCCTGAAGGACAAGCTCCCTCAGTTGCAGACCATCGCCCAGATCTCCGGCGACGTGAACAACGACCTCAAGGCCGAGCTGGCCAGCGGTACCCACGGGGGCGCCAAGTTCCGGCAGCTCGTGGTCCTCCACGGCCGCGCCCAGGAGCTCCTGGTGGCGGCCCAGCAGTGCGCGAAGAGCACCTCCGGGGACCCGGGAAAGACCGTGTCTTCGGTGTCGGGCGGCGGCGAGGGCCTGAAGGTCGACGACGAGGTACCCGTCGACATCGTGCTCGATCCCAGCCCGAGCTAGTTCTGCCTTGGCCGGTGTCTGTACATCGGCAAAGTTCTCAGTCCAGGTTAGGCGGCGGCCCGAGTTGCAGATGAAGGCGAGGTAGATGCAGAACGTGTGGAAGAAGTCGGGATGCGTGATCGTGCTCGGGTTGGGCGCGAGCGCGTCGGCGTACGCCGCCCCCGGCGACCACATCCGCGTGGGCGACGTCACCATCACCCCTTCGGTGATGACGGGCATCGAAGCGCACTCCAACCTCTACCTGGCCGACGGCTCGGATCAGTCGCCTGAGATCAGCGCGATGGCGTGGGTGCTCAAGCCCCGGCTCGAGCTTGCGGCGGCCGGCCGGGTGGCCAAGTTCGAACTCGGCGCTGGCTACGGGCTCAAGAAGTTCATCGACTTCTTCCCCGAGGACAACTTCCACCCCGAGAACGCCGATCGTTTCTCGGACTTCAATGTCGACTTCGCGCTCTCGCTCCTCCCGCAGTCGCGCATCGGCGTGCGGTTGGACAACAAGTTCGGCAACGAGAACATCCCGACCGAGATGCCGACCGCCGAGGGCAACGGCACGGCCAACATCGTCCACACCAGCAACGACCTGTTGGGCGGCGTGCAGATCCGGCCCGGCTCTGCGCTGCAGATCGAGGTGTTGGGTCAGTTGGGGGTCGATGTCTACGACGTCCCCGACGAGCTGCTCACCACCACGACCTCGGCCACCTACAACGGCCGGCAGCAGTACGGTCCGGTCGTCGGCGCCACGTGGAAGTTCCTGCCGAAGACGTCGTTGGTCGCGAACTTCTCCTACAACTTCCTCCGGTGGGACAACAACCTCATCGAGGCGGTGGGTCCGGACATCGAAGGTTCGTCCATCGGCAGCTTCATCGGCAAGCCTGACGCCGACGCCTGGCGACTGAGCACGGGCGTCACCGGGCAGTTCACGCAGAAGCTCGCGGCGTCCGCGCAGATCGGCTTCGGCATGATGACCTACGACGAGCAGTCGGTCCTCGACGATCCGCTCGTCGGCAGCCTGGTCGATTCGTCGGCCGAGCTCAACCTCGTCGGCGACGAGACCTTCGCGACCGACACCTCCGCGCTCGACGGCCTCTTGATCAGTCTTCAGGTGTCGTACGCTCCGCTGCGCGGGCACACGGTCACCGCCGGCTACCGCAAGGACTTCCAGGACGCGGTCTTCACCAACTACGTCGCCTACAACTACCTGTTCTTCCGCTACGAAGGCACCATCCAGAATCGGATTGGGGTCGGCGCGGAGTTCAGCTACCGGCTGGACAACTTCCACGGCGAAGTGGTCCGCGGCGACCAGAACCTGCTCGGCAAGCTCAGCGCCTCCTACAAGGTCGCGCCGTGGCTCTCCGCGGGGGCGTCGGGCTCGTGGTCGCGGCGCGCGTGCGCAGAAGAAGACTGCGCCGACGTCTACTACTCCACGCAGTACGACGACCTGTCCGGCACCCTGGGCCTGACGTTCACCTACTAGGGAAGTAGGTGGCGTCCGGTGGTGCTATGTTGAGCACGGTGGGAGCGAGTTTGCGGGTGCTGCTGGCGCTGTTCTGCGTGCTCCTGGCGTGGTCTTCGGGGACGGCGCTCGCTTCGGATGCGCCCTCGGTCGACGTCACCTACGAATTGGGGCCGGGCGACACCATCCGGGTCGAGGTGCTCGGTCAGGCCGAGATGAGCGGCAGTTTTCCGGTGGGCACCGACGGCGCGATCGACATTCCGTACGCGGGCAGGGTCGGCGTCGCGGGTCACACCCTCGCCGGCGCCAAGGAGCAGATCGAGGCCCGCTTGCGCGACGGCTACGTGCTCAATCCCCAGGTGGTCGTGGTGGTGGAGCAGATCACGTCCAAGCTGGTGAAAGTCACCGGCGGCGTGGTGACGCCCGGGGAGTACCCGCTCACCAAGCGCGTGGTCCACGTCAGCGACGTGCTGGTGCGCGCGGGGGGCCTGGTCGACCCGGCCACGCCGCGCGCCGAGCTGTGGCGCGAGGTGGCGGGGGCGCGAGAGGTCGTCCCGGTCGACCTGTACCTGGTCTCCAAGGGCGACGCGGGAGCCGACGTCGTGGTGCTCCCCGGCGACAGCCTCGTGGTCCCGCAGGCGCAGCTCATCTTCATCGACGGGATGGTGCAGAAGCCGGGCAGCCTCCCGTTCCGCGACGGGATGACGTTGTCCACGGCCGTTGCGGCGGCGGGCGGCTTCACGGGTACGGCTTTGCGCAGCAAGGTCAAGTTGATCCGCGGCGAAACCCAGATCGTCGTCAACCTGCGGCGTGTGCTCCAGGGGCTCGACGCTGACGTTGCGCTCAAACCCGGCGACCACGTCAACGTACCGGAATCGGCGATCTAGCGAGGCCAGCTCTCGACGCGTCAAGAGCAAGGCGGTACGATGCGAGGGACGAGGTGTCCCCTTGGCCCGTGTACGCACCGAAGCTCCCGAGACCACCAGCGCCGAGCCGGCCGAGCCGGCGCCGCTGGCCCGGCGCGCCGCGGGGGAGGGGAACGACGCGTCCCGCCGGCGTCCGGTCGCGAAGGAGGGCGCGACCCGCGGGCCGAAGGGCTCGGCACGTCGACGCGTCGAGGCGCCGCCGAGCCACCCTGCGCTCGGCCAGGTCCTCACGATCTCCGGCATCGCGGCGAGCGCGTTCCTGACGTTGAGCCTCGCATCGTGGTCGCCCTCCGACCCGTCGCTGAGCGTAGCCAGCGGTTCCGGCCAGGTGCTCAACTGGTGTGGTCCGGTCGGCGCCTACGCGGCCGACGCGCTGTACCAGGCGTTCGGGTGGGCGAGCTGGTCGGTGCTGGTGGTCGGCGCGTGGATGGTCATGCGGCTGGCCGGGCGGGTGTCCCGGTCGATGTGGAACCTGATGCTCGGAGCGGTCGCGTTGTGGATGTGCGCGACGGCGCTCGACCTGGGCCTCGGGCACGCCGACACCCGCGCGTTCCCGCCCGGCGGCCTCGTCGGGGTCCTCACCGGAGAACTCCTGGCCCAGAACGTGGGCCGCGTGGGCGGGAGCCTCGCGGTCGGGACCGGCCTGTTGGCGGCCCTCACCGGGCTCTTCGGCATCAACTGGCAGCCCCTCGCGGCCGCAACGGTGGAGCGCGTCCAGACCGGCACGCCGGCGGTGGGGCGCATGCTCGGCGCCGCCACCCTGGCGGTCGGCCGGGGCGCCGCTTCCCTCGGCAGCCGTGCCGGAGAGCGCCTGCGGGAGCGGCTCGTCGGCCCCGCGGACGACGACGAGGAGTACGCGGACGAAGACGACGGGGTCGACGAGGCGTGGGCCGCACCCGCGACCGCGGCGGTGTCCGGGCCGACGACGGCGAGCCCGTCCGCCCTGACCGTGCGCGAGCCGATGCCGCCCACTCGGCGCGCGCCGCCGATGGAAGACGAGGTGCCCCCCGTGCCCGACCTCCCGTCGGTTCACGGGAGCGTCTGGTCGGCGGCCGCTCCGCCGCGTCCGCGCGCCCGGGTGGAGGGTCCGCCCGTGGACAAGCCGACGCAGCTCAGTGAGCGTGCGCTGGTCGAGGTCGAGCTCGAAGACACCGAGCCGCCGGTGGTCGCGACCCGCGCGCGTGCAGAGGAACGCGCGCGGGACGACGTCTACGACATCCCCGCGCCCCGGCCCACTCCCGCGCCGACGCTGCGGGCGGCGCCCTTGCCCCCGCCCCCCTCGGTGGCGATGGAGGACGACGACCTCGACGTCCTCGACGACGTCCCGCCGGTGGCCTCGCTCCTCGCCGAGCCCGCCGACCCGCCGACCAACGCCTTCGGCTTCTCGAGCGCGCCTCCGGAACCGCCGCCGCTCCCCGCTGCGGTGGTGCCGACGGTGCTCGTTCCCCCCGCCGCGGCCGCACCCGACGCCGTCGACCTCTTCGCGCCCAAGGCGCCGCGTCCCCGCAAGGGCGTCGCGGTCGTGCCGGGAAACCTCGCGTCGGGCGGACGTCACGACGACGGGACCGCGATCCGCGAGACCAACCAGCCCTTCCAGCTCCCGCCGCTCTCCCTCCTCGACGAGCACCCGGCGATCGTGGGCGCGGCCAACGAGTCGCGCCTGCACGACCTCGCCGGCCGGCTCACCGCGAAGCTCAAGGACTTCGGCGTCGAGGGCCGCGTGACGGCGATCCGGCCCGGCCCGGTCATCACCATGTTCGAGTACGAGCCGGCGCCGGGCATCAAGCTCAGCAAGATCGCGTCGCTCGCCGACGACGTCGCGATGGCGATCAAGGCGCTCGCCGTCCGCATCGTCGCGCCGCTCCCCGGCCGCGGGGTGGTCGGCGTCGAGGTGCCCAACGACGTCCGTCAGACGGTGTGGGCGCGTGACGTCTTCGCGTCGGCGGAATTTCGCGGGCAACACCACATCCTGCCGATCATGCTCGGCAAGGACACCGAAGGCCGCCCGTACGTCGCCGACCTCGCAAAGACGCCGCACCTCCTCGTCGGCGGTACGACCGGCTCCGGAAAGAGCGTCGGCATCAATGCGATGCTCGTGTCGCTCTTGATGACGCGCACCCCCGACGAGCTGCGGCTCATCCTGGTCGACCCGAAGATGTTGGAGTTCGAGCTCTACAAGGAGATTCCGCACCTGCTGCACCCGGTCGTGACCAACGCCACGCTCGCGAGCAAGGTCCTCGCGTGGGCCTGCGAAGAGATGGATCGTCGCTACCGGATGCTCGGGGACTGGAAGGTCCGCAACATCGAGAACTTCAACCAGAAGGTCGAGCACGAGTCTGCCGAGTGGACGGCCGAGAAGGCGCGCACGTACTTCCCGGACTGGCCGGACGGTTCGTTGCTTCCGACGCCCAAGAAGCTGCCCTACATCGTGGTGGTGATCGACGAGCTCGCCGACCTG
>SXOM01000153.1 GCA_005776735.1 Pseudomonadota bacterium | reverse complement strand
GCGGCGGCCGCCCGCCCCGGCCGCCGTCAGGCCGGGCGCGGGCCGCCGCCCCCGATCGCCGGGCTCGCCCGCAGGGTGAGGACCGCACACGCGCCGCCGAGCGGCGAGGCCTCGATGGTGCAGTCGCCCCCGTGGCGCCGGGCGACCTCGCGCACGAACGCGAGGCCCAACCCCAGGCCGTCGGCGTCGGTCCGGCGGGCGCGGGCGCCCCGGCCGAAGCGAGCGAAGACCGCCTCGCGCTCCTCGGGCGGTACGCCGGGGCCTCCGTCGTGGACCTCGACCCGGAGGTCGGGGCCGTCGCGGCGCACCCGGAGCTCGATCGGGGCCCCCGGCGCGTGGCGCACGGCGTTGCGCAGCAGGTTGCCGAGCGCCAGCTCGACCAGCGGCACGTTCAGCTCGATGGTGTCGTCGTTGTCGAGGACCACGGCGGGGGCCAGGGTGAGACGCTCGGCGGCGAGCGCCCGCTCGACCAGCTCGCGCGGCCGGGTGGGGGCGCGGGTGCGTTCGGCTTCGCCGGCGTCGAGCTTCGCCAACGCGGTGAGCGCTTCGACGATACGACGCAGCCGCTCGACCTCCTCGCGGGTGGACTGGAGCGTGGCGCGGTACCCTTCGGCGTCCCGGTCGCGTCGGAGCGCGACGTCGAGCTCGCCGAGCATCGTGGTGACCGGCGTGCGCAGCTCGTGCGCGGCGTCGGCGGTGAACCGGGCCTGCGCAGCCCAGGCGGTGTCGAGCCGATCGAGCAGGCCGTTGACCGCCACCAACAGGGGCGCGACCTCGTCGGGTGCGTCGGCGGTGAGGCGTTGGCCCTGGCCGAGCGCGAGCACCCCTTCGGTCTCGGCGCGGGCCCGCACCAGCGGTTCGAACGCACGCCGTACCGCTTGCCGCAGGGCCAGGCCCGCTCCGATCGCGACCGCCGCGGCCGTGATGCCGTAGGTGAGCAGGAAGGGGCCCACCGACTGCTGCCACCGGACGACCGGAGCCCGCGCCGCCACGATGACGTGGACCTCGCCGCGGTCGGTGTGGGTCTCGGCGGGCAGGAGCAACAGGCGATGGCGCCCGGCGTCGCCCACGGTGGCTTCTTCGTCGCGCAGCGCGCGGTCCAGGAGCGCGGCGGGGACCCGTTGGTCGTCACGCTCGACCACGAACGTCTCGGCCGGGGCCGGTCCGCCCTCCACCTCGAGGCGGGCGTGCCCCTCGTCGGCGACCGCGGGACGCGAGTGCCCGTGCGCCGCGGCGAGCAACAGCGCGTCCAGCGCTTCGTGCGCGCGCAGGTGGAGCACGCCGGCGGTGACGACGCCGAGCACGACGAAGCTGCCGACCAACAAGGAGGTCCCGCGCTGGGCCGCGTCCGCCGCGATCGAACGAGGCGCGCTCACCGCTCCCGGTCCTCCAACACGTACCCGACCCCGCGAACGGTGTGCAAGAGCGGCGGATCGAAGCCTTTGTCGACCTTGGCGCGCAGGTAGCTGACGTACACGTCGACGGTGTTGGTGCCCGGGTCGTGGGTGGTGTCCCACACCGCCTCCAACAGGCGCGTGCGGCTGAGCACGCGGCCGCGATGTTCGGCCAGGTACCGCAACAGATCGAACTCGCGGGTGGTCAGGCGGAGCTCGACTCCCGCGCGCGACACCCGCCGGCCGGCGACATCGAGGGTGAGGTCACCGATGCGCAGCGCGTCGGTGCCGCGGGTGCGGCGGAGCACCGCGGCGATGCGCGCCAACAGCTCGTCGAAGGCGAAGGGCTTCACGAGGTAGTCGTCAGCGCCCGCCTGGAGGCCGGCCACCCGGTCTTCGACCCGATCGCGCGCGGTGAGGCAGATCGCGGGGACGGTCGCGCGCCGCGCCCGGAGGCTCCGGATGAAGTCGACCCCGTCGCCGTCCGGCAGGCTCCGATCGACCAGCAAGAGGTCGTAGGCCTCGATCTCCAGGGCGCGCGCCGAGGCGAGGTCGCCCACGACGTCGACGCGGTGCCCCTCGTCCTCCAGGCCGCGCTGGAGGAACCCTGCGATCTTGCGCTCGTCCTCGACGACCAGGACCTTCACCCGGCCACCCTAATCCACCGAGGGGCGCCGCACCGCGACCGTCCCGAAGCGGGCGGAGGCCGGCGTGCGGCGCGCGGCGCCGCGCGACCCTGCATCCGTTCCGGGCGCCTTGCGTCTATACAGGTGAACCTGGAGCCCACGATGTCCGACCCCGCCTCTTCCTGCTGCGCCCCCTCCTGCTGCGGAGGTCCCCGCCTCGCGACGCCCGCCGACGTCCACTCGGCGGTGCGTGAACGGTACGGCGCCATCGCCCGCGACGGCGCGGCGCCCGCCGCGGCCACCCTCGGCTACGCTTCCGACCTGGCCGCCGCCGCGCCGGAGGGCGCCGACCTCGGGCTCGGGTGCGGCAACCCGCACGCCATCGCCGCGCTCGTCGCGGGCGAGACCGTCCTCGACCTCGGCTGCGGCGCCGGCTTCGACGCCATCCTGGCGGCGCGCGCGGTCGGGCCCGGCGGGCGTGTGGTCGGCGTCGACATGACGCCCGACATGCTCCAGCGCGCGGCCCGCAACGTCGCCACGGCGGGCCTCGCCAACGTGGACCTGCGCCAGGGCTACATCGAGTCGTTGCCGCTGGGAGACGCCACCATCGACGTGGTGCTGTCCAACTGCGTCGTCAACCTGTCGCCGGACAAGGCGGCGGTGTACCGCGAAGCGTTCCGCGTGCTCCGGCCCGGGGGCCGCCTCGCGATCAGCGACATCGTGACCCGCGTGAAGCTGCCGGACGCGCTCGCACAGGACCTCGCCCTGGTCGGCGCCTGCGTGGGCGGCGCGGCGACCGTCGACGACACGGTCGCGATGTTGCGCGCGGCGGGGTTCGTGGAGGTGTCGGTGAAGCCCAAGGTTGGTTCGGAGTCGATGATCCGCGATTGGATCACCGCGTCGCCCGAGCTCACCGCGACGGCCGAGGCGTATGGCGGGGTGGACCTCGCGTCGGCGGCGGTGCTCTCGGCGGTGATCGAGGCCCGGAAGCCGTGACCGGCGCCGCGGTGCGCGACCCCGCGCCGCCGACCGTCCCCCCCGGGGCGGTCGCTGCCTGGCGCGACGGCGTGGAGCGCTACGTCCGGCGGCGCGTGCAGGGCCCGGACGCCGACGACGTGGTGCAGGAGGCGCTCCTCCGGCTGCACCTGAAGCTGCCGCAGCTCCGAGACGACGCGCAGCTCGGTCCGTGGGTCTTCCGCGTGGCCCGCAGCGCGGTGGTCGACCACCACCGCCGCCGCCCGCGGGGAGCGGTCGTGGAGGCCGACGAGGCGGAAGAGGCCGACGTCGAGCCGGACGAGGTGTCGTCCCCCGCCCGCGAGGCGCTGTTGGCGGCCATGGTGCCGCTGGTCGGGTGGTTGCCTCCCGAACAAGCCGAAGCGGTGCGGCTGGTGGACCTCGAAGGTCGCTCCCAGCCCGAAGCCGCCGCGCTCCTCGGGGTGCCGCTCCCGACGCTCAAGGCCCGCGTGCAGCGCGGGCGGCGGCGGCTCCGCGACGCCATCGAATCGTGCTGCGACGTCGCGGTCGACGCGCGCGGGCGCGTCCAGGAGATGACCCCCCGGGGTCAGCCCACGTCGTGCGGCGGCTGCGCGAGCTCCTCTTCGTAGATGCGGAACAGGGCGAGGAGCACCGCCACCATGACCGGGCCGACCAACAGGCCGATCACCCCGAAGGTGCCGAGGCCCCCGAAGGCGCCGAGGAAGACGAGCAAGAGGGGGACGTCGCTCTTGCCCCGCACGATGATCGGCCGGATGAGGTTGTCCACCGTGCCGGTCAACGCAAGGCTCCACACCGCCACGAACGCCGCGGCGCCGGGCCGACCCTCGGCCAACAACAACAGCGCCACCGGCAGCCACACGAGCGTCGTCCCGACCAACGGAACGTAGGCGAACACCGCGGTGAGCACGCCGAAGAGCAGCGTACGCTCCACCCCCGCGAGCCAGAAGCCGAGCGTGGCCACGAGCCCCTGCGACAGGCCCGCGACCAGGCCGGCCAGCACGACGTTCCGCGCGAACTCGGCGAAGACGCCGAGCAGCCGGTTGGTGTGGTCCGGGGACAAGGGGCTGACCCGCCGCGCCCACGCGATGCCCTCGGGGCCGCGATGCACGAACGTGGTCAGCGCGAGCAGGAAGACCACGACCTTGACGACCGCGGTGGCGGTGACGCCGAGCAGGCCGGGGACGTTGCCGGTGACGGTGGTGGCGACGGTGAGGATGCCGGTGCGGGCGGAGGCTTCGAGTTGCTCGGTGATCTCGGTGCGGCCGCCGGCGGCCCGGATGAGGTCTTGCAGGGGCGCCGCGCGGAGCAGCTCGCGCAGGTAGCCGTCCCAGGTGCCGAGCTGCACCTTGTCGATGACCTCGTTGGCGAGGATCACCACCTCGCGCCCGACGACGAGGCCCAACAGTGCGAGCGGCGCGAAGAGCCCGAGCACCAGGCCGAGCAAGGTCAGCGCGGTGCCGAGGCGACGCCGGCGGCCGAGCGACGCGGCGATGCGCTCGTGCAGGGGCCACGCGAGCATCGCCACCACCGCGGCGACCAGCACGGCATCGAGCCAGTCGCGGACCAACCAGACGGTCGCGGCCAGCGCCAGGAGCAGGATGCGGACGAGGACGTTGCGGCTCTCCATCGGGGGCCTACTCGGGCACGCAGAGGTTCATGACCAACGAGGAGTAGTACCACCCGAGGAGCTGCTGCGCGCGCGACCCGTCCAGCGGCACGGGGTACGGCGGATCGATCTGCTGCGGCAGCTCTTCGAACGCCTTCTGGCACGCGGGCGTGTCCTTGGACTCCGGGAGCGCACGCGCGGGCGCTTCGGCCACGAACTTCATCGCGTCCTCGAGCTTCCCGAAACGGGCAGGCGTGCCGACGAAGCACCCGATGTCGCGAAGCGGCGTGACGAGGGCCTGTACGCCCGGGTAGAGCTTGCCCTTCTTGGTGGCCGCGGCCCAATACTGCTGGTTCTTGAGCACCTGGCTGCAGTCGGCGTCGTCCACCGCCAGGCGCTTGGGATCGAGCGCCGCCATGGCGTCGAGCGCCGCGAGCAGGTCGGCGTCGCGCCAACCGAGCTTCGCCACCCGGGCCTTCTCGATCAACAGGCCCGCGGCGGTGATCTGGCGCGCCTCCGTCTCGACCCAGGCCCGCGCGGTGCTCCCGCCGGTGGCCTTGAGCGCGATGGTGTCGTCGTAGGCGGCGATGAGCTGCTCCATGCGGGCCGCCATGGCCGCGTCCACGCCGGTGGTACGCGCCTTGACCGCCATGGCGGACCACTCCAGGCGCTCGGCGAGGCCCACCGGGTAGTCGAAGGGCTTGACGTCGCCGAGGCCGTGGGCGCGCACCTGGGCGCTGAGCCGGGTGAGCTCGACGAGCTGCTCCGGCGGCGTGAGGCACCGCGTCATCGTGGCGGTGAGGTCGTCCGAGGTGGCGACGGTGAGGAGCATGGTCGGGAAGTTGTAGAAGAACCGGGCCGGCGACGAGAGGATGGTCGCGCCGTCGGACTGGATCTTGAACTCGACGCCGCGGTGCCCCTGCGGGTCCACGTCAGGGTTCGGCGCGTAGCCGACCTCGACGGCGAGCGCGGTGGCGTCGGTCCACAAGCGCTTGTAGCCCTTGTCGTCGAGGTCGAACGACCAGCTCGTCGTGTCGAGGTACCGTTGCATCTCGGCGTAGCGCTGGCAGTGGCGCCCCTGCTCGTCGAGCGCCAACAGCCGCAAGAGGAAGCCCGCCTGCTGCTTCTTGTCCTTGCCGTTGGTGGGCTCGGGGAAGGTGGCCACCACCTTGTCCAAGAGCGCGGCGCGGGCGCCCTTCTCCTTCTTCAGGCGCTCGGCCTGGGAAGCATCGAGCTTCATGCGCAGCCCGCCGAGGGCGGTGGACGCCTCGGCGTAGAGGGGGTCGGCGGCGAGCGCTTCGGCGTAGGCTTTGCGCGCGGCGTCGACGTGACCGGCCTTCTCGGCGGCGAGGCCGGCCCCATAGGCGGCGAACGCATCGAAGTTCTTGGTGGGGGCGCGTCCGGCCAGCTTCTTCTGGTCGGCCTCGCCGAGCTTCACCGACAGGCCGGAGAGGAGCTCGCCCACCAGCTCCTTCTCGACGTCGACGAACCCCCCGACGGTGCCCTGCGCGCTCGCGGCCTTGGCGACCGTGCCGCCGGCCACGCTGACCAGCCGCGCGTCGAGCAGGAAGGTGTCGCCCACCACGCTGTAGCTGCCCAGCACCACGTACTCGGCGCCGAGGCCCTTTCCGAGCTTCTGGGCGGTGGCGGGGTCGACGAACCCGCCCTTGCCGAGCTCGATCTCGGTGGTGAGCGCGTCGAGGCGGCTCCGCTCGACCAGCGTGAGGTCGGGGGCGGTGCTCAGGTCGCTCGTGAGCATGCCCGCGAGCGCGGCGCCGAGGCCCTCGTAGGCCTGGCCGCCGGCGCCCTGGTCGAGGGGGAGGACGGCCACGGTAGCCGCCCAGGCGGCCGAGATCAGGAACAGCATCCGACGCGCCTATTCCGAATCCGGACCTCAAGTCCCGCGCCGGCCCGCCGAACCGGTGGCGGGAGCGCGCCCCGATGGATCCGTCACCGATTCTCGCCATCCTCTTCAGCCTCGCGGCGATCCTCGGCGGGAACGTCCTCGAAGGAGGGCACACCTCCACGCTCCTGGTCCCGACCGCGTTCATGATCGTCGTCGGCGGCAGCGTCGGCGCCACCTGGTTGGCGTGCACCAACGAGGAGCTCAAGCACGCCGCGAAGGTGACCATGCGCATCGTGAAGCCGGGCCACAGCGATCGACGCAAGCTGTTGGACGACATGGTGAAGGTGTCCAACGTCGCGCGCCGCGAGGGCATGCTCGCGGTGGAGGGGATGCTCGGGGAGGTCGACGACGACTTCCTCCAGCGGGGCCTGCGCATGCTCGTCGACGGCAGCTCCGGGGACGACGTCCGGCGGGTGCTCGAACCCGAGGTGGAGCTCGAAGAGCACCATGGGACCGCGGCGGCGAAGGTGTGGGAGACCGCGGGCGGCTACTGCCCGACCGTCGGCATCCTCGGCGCGGTGCTCGGCCTCATCCACGTCATGAGCAACCTCGACAAGCCCGAGCTGCTCGGCGGCGGTATCGCCGTCGCGTTCATCGGGACGGTCTACGGCGTCGGGTTCGCCAACCTGCTCTTCATGCCGATGGGCAACCGGCTCAAGAAGATCGTGGCGCACGACGCCGAGACTCGGAACATGGTGATGCTGGGGGTCGCCGGCATCGCGGCGGGGGTCAACGCCCGCCAGATCGAAGAGATGCTCGCTCCGTTCGCCGGCCACCGCGCCGAGCACCAGACCAAGGCCGCCTGATGGCAAAGAAGAAGCACGAAGAACACGAGAATCACGAACGATGGCTGGTTTCGTACGCCGACTTCATGACGTTGTTGTTCGCGTTCTTCGTGGTGCTCTGGAGCCAGTCCAAGACCGACAGCCAGAAGCTCGACGCCGTGGTCGCCGGGTTGCAGGCTGCGTTCTTCGGCGGACACCTGCAGTTGGTCGGCGAGGGTGATCCCGGGAGCCCGCCCACCGCGCCCATCGACGAGCCGATCTCGTTGGCGTCGGCGAGCAACCCCACGCTGGAAGCGGTGCGCTCCCGGCTCATGGGTTCGCTCAGCGATCACGTCGTGGAGATCGGCCTCATCGACAACACGCTCCACATCGTCATCCGGGAGCAGGTGTTGTTCGAGTCCGGGAGCGCGGAGATCCACCCGGCGGCCTACCCGACGCTCACGCGGCTCGGCGAGGTGGTCCAGGGGGAGCCGGTGACCCTGGAGGTCATCGGACACGCCGACGGCACCCCGTTCTCGGGGCCGCCCTACCTGGACAACTGGGGGCTCGCGAGCGCCCGGTCGCTCGAGACGGTCCGCTTCTTGTCGCGCCGGGGGGTGCCGCTGGAGCAGCTCTCGATCGGGGCCGAGCTGACCACCGCGACCGACCCCGAACGACGGGCGGTCACCTTCGAGATCCGGAGCGCCGACCGCGCGCCGACCGCGGGCGTACTCGACAAGCTCCACGGCGGCGCGTCCGAGTGAGCCCCGGGTGGGCGGCGCCGTAGGCCCGTCCCGAAGGCGGCCGAGGCCGCGCGGCGCCGCGGGCCGCGGGGCGACCCCTGCCGCCTTCGGGACGGTCGCGCCGCGGCCCCCCTGGGGCTACCCCTTGCGGCGGCGTCCGGTCGCGTCGAGGACACCCTCGATGACCGCGTCGACCGCCTGCAGGCTCGCGGTCTTGAGCTTTTCGAGGCGAGGATCCGGGGGCGCCTGGACCTCGACCTCGACCGAGCCGAAAACTGCCGCGCCGCGCAGCCGGATCCAGGGTTCGCCCTCGCCGGGGCGGTTGGGCAGACGTCCGTGCGCTTCGAAGCCACCGAGGACGCCGACACCGCCGAGCTCGACGTAGACGCCGTGCGGGACGCGGACGGTGATGCCGCCGAAGACCGCGACGCAGTGGATGTCGTTGACGCCCGGGCGCAGGTCGGCGGCGCTCAGCTCGACCGAGATGTTGCCCAGGACCGCGACGGCCTTGGAGGTGCCGCCCGGCGCCCACAACCCGTGGCGGGTGGTCCCGCTGAGCACCGCGACGACGGTGGGGGAGCGCGGCGCGGGGAGGTCGGGTTGCGGCGCGGGCGGGAGCGCAGGCGGGGCCAGCACGGCCGCCGGGAGCACCTCGGGGACGACCACGGGCACCGGCAACTCGGCGAGCGCCTCGTGCAGCCCGGCGTGGGAGTCGGCGCGGCCGGCGAGCGCGCTGCGCCGCTCGAACTCGCCGAGGTCGATGCGGCTGGCCTCGTAGTGTTGTTTCAACGACGCCCACGCCACCTCGCGCGCCGCGTCGAGCGACGGCGGAAGCGGGGTACGCACCGGGGGAGGCGGTGCGCCGGGCGCCCCCAGCAAGCTCCCCGCGGGCAACGCGGCGGCCCACCACGCGGCGGCGTTGGGCTCGCCCCACGGGGTGGC
>SXOM01000152.1 GCA_005776735.1 Pseudomonadota bacterium | reverse complement strand
GGCTGAGCGGGCCGTCGGTGGGCGCCGCGGCGCGACCGTCCCGAGGCCGAGCCGGGCCTCCCCGCGGCGCGCGGCGCGCGACGGACGTTGCCGCTGTCGAGCTGGGTCGCGGCGCGCCGCCCAGATAAGGTTCGTCCATGTTCAAGGCCGAAGCCGACGCGTCTCGCCCCGCCATGATCACCGCGGCGCTCTCCGGGGTGGTCGCCGACCGGCGGCACTGCCCGGCCATCCCGTACACCCCCGAAGAGTACGCGGCCGAGGCCCGGCGGGCGTGGGAAGCGGGCGCGGCGGCGGTGCACGTCCACGCGCGGAGCCCCGACGGAACGCCGAGCTTCGAGGCTGAGGACTACCGTGCGATCCGCGACGCCATCGTGGCGGAGTGCCCGGTGATCGTGAACTTCTCGACCGGCGCGGTGGGCGTGAGCGTGGAGAAGCGCCTGGCCTACCTCGAAGCGGTGCCGCCCGCGGTGGCGGCGCTGAACATGGGCACGATGAACTACGCCAAGTACAACGAGGCGAAGCGCCAGTTCGTGTTCGACTTCGTCTTCGCCAACCCCATCGCGGAGATCCGGGCGCTCCTCGACGGGATGAACCGCCTCGGCATCCGGCCCGAGTGCGAATGTTTCGACCTCGGCCACGTCGGGACGCTGGCGCCGCTGTTGGACATGGGGGCGTTGGCGGCGCCGTTCCAGGTGTCGTTGATCCTCGGCGTCACCGGCGGCTTGCCGGGCACGGTGCCGAACCTGGTGCACGCGGTGGGGCAGCTCCCGCCGGGGGCGGACTGGGAGGTGATCGCGCTGTCGTCCGACCAGTGGCGCCTGTTGGCGGCGGGCGCGGCGCTCGGGGGCAACGTCCGCGTGGGCCTGGAGGACAACTTCTACGTCGAGCCGGGGCGCATGGCGCGCTCCAACGGCGACCTGGTCGAGAAGATCGCACGCATGCTCCGCGACATCGGCCGGCCGATCGCCACCGTCGAGCAGTGTCGTGCGCGCCTCGGGACGGTCCATCGCTGAGCGGGGGCCGGGCAAGACGCGGCGACCCGGGCGCGGGTCGGCGTCTTTCGGGGGGGGAACGCCCGGGGTAGGGGAGGAACGAGGTCACCCCCGGGTCCTGCCGGGCCGGGTGAAATTGGCGCTCGCTCCCCCGCAGATTCGCCGCAAGCGGCGAACCCGCGCTCCGCTCAGCCAATTCCCCCCGACCCGTCACCCGCCGCGTCACCGAACCGGCCAGCCAGGGCGGCGTTTGGCACAACGGGGACGCCGACCCGCGAGGTCTTGCTGCACCGGCCCCAGGTCGGTGGGCGGGGCGATGTCGAACTTCGAGCGGGATTGGGTGAGCGTGGCGACGGCGGTGAACCGGCGCGGCGGAAGGGGCAGGTCGCGACGGGGTGGGCGAACCGGCCCAGGTCGGTGAGCGTGGCGGCGGGGGGCGTGGCCGGCTCAGTCTTCGCCGTCTTCGCCTTCGTCCAGGCGGAGCGTCATCGACTCGGGGTCGCCCTCGCAGTCCGCGTCGCCCACGTCGTTGAGCATCGGCGCGAGCGTGGCCACCGCGAGGCCCGGGTGGCGCGGCGGGCAGGCGGCCTCGGCGTAGGCCGTGGGGTCGGCGGTCGCCGGGTCGGAGGCGCGGTCGGTGAACCGCACCCACTCGCCGCGGACCAGACGCTCGTGCGGGTAGTAGCCGGACTTGTACTGGAGCGCCTGCGCGTCGGCCGCCCAGAGGCCAAGGTAGTACCAGCGCATTCCCAGAGACGCGCACAGCTCGATCTCGCGGAGCACGCTGAACACCCCGAGGCTGCGGCGGGCTTCGGTCGGGTCGAAGTAGTGGTAGGCCGAATTGGCGGAGCTCACGCCGAGGTCGAGCACGCTGAGCGCGACCAGGCGCTCGCCGTCGAGGTAGCGCACCTCGACGGTCGGCGCGCAGCTCTCGACCAGCCACTCGCGGTACCCGACGGGGTCCTTGCGGGAGTACGCCGTCAACAGCCCCCGGCCGCGACGGTGGCGGTTCCACAACGCCACGCGGCGGCGGCTCATCGACGGCGGCCCCAGCTCGACACGCAGGTCGGCGTTGCGCACGAGCACACGGCGTTGGCTGCGGCTGGGTTGGAACGACTCGACGTCGACGCGCACCGGCTCGCACGCCTGGCAGAACGGGCACTCCGTCCGGAAGACCGTCGGGCCGACCCGCTGGTCGCCCTCGTTCAACAAGACGTCGAGCTGGCCCGGCGTGAGCGGAGACACCGGCGCACGCGCCGGACAACGGGCGATCTGGCCCGGCCGGTACACGCACGCTTCGAAGCGGTCTTGTACGACCCTGGTCTCGGGGCGCGGCGTCTCCGGTCGAGGCTCCACGCCGCGAAGCTCAGTCGTGCGCGCCGGTGAGGTCGGCATCGGAGACGCAGATGCCGAGGTCGATCGAGAAGGTGCCCGTGGAGGTGAGGCCGTCGGTGGCGGCGGTGCCATCGGCCGCGATCGTCACCGTCATGCCGGACGACGAGTCGACGTAGCTGCCGTCGCACGACCACGCGTCGGTCGCGCTCGACACGCAGGTGAGCGTGCCGTGGCTGCCGAGGTCCATGTCGAAGGTGCCCGTGGTGGTGTCGGTGCAGGTGATGGTGGCCGAGTAGGACTCGGTGTCGGTGGCCGAGAGGCTGCACGCGTCGCTGCTGAAGACCGCCGTGAACGTCCACGCGCCGTCGTCGAGCACACACGCCGACCCGGAGCCGCCGCCGCTGGAGGTGTCGCCGGTGTCCGCGGTGTCGCCGGTGTCCGCCGCGGTGTCGCCGGTGTCCGCAGCGGTGTCGCCGGTGTCCGCAGCGGTGTCGCCGGTGTCCGCGGCGGTGTCGCCGGTGTCCGCGGCGGTGTCGCCGGTGTCCGCGGCGGTGTCGCCGGTGTCGGCGGCGGTGTCGCCGGTGTCCGCGGCGGTGTCGCCGGTGTCCGCGGCGGTGTCGCCGGTGTCCGCGGTGTCGGTGTCGGTGTCGCCGGTGTCGCCGGTGTCGGCGGTGTCGGTGTCGCCGGAGTCGGTATCCGTGTCGGTATCGGTATCGGTATCGGTGTCGGTGTCGGTGTCGCCGCTGTCGCGGATCGGGTTCTCGATCGTCGGGTCGGCCGTGTCCGAGAACTTGGGCTCGGTGCCTTGCGTGTCGCAGGCGAGGATCGAGACGAGAACCAGGACCATGGGACCTCCGGGGCCCGGAGTCTAACCGGCGGGTGCGGTCGTGTCGCGCGTTATGCTCCGGCCGATGCGAGTCCTGGGCCTGAGCTGCTTCTACCACGACGCGGGCGCGTGCCTCGTCGACGAAGGGGTCATCGTCGCGGCGGCGACCGAGGAGTCGTTCTCCCGCAAGAAGCACGACTCTGGCTTCCCGAAGCGGGCCATCGAGTACGTGCTGCGCGAAGGCGGCCTCGTCGCGACCGACCTGAGCGCGGTCATCTACTACGACAAGCCGCTCAAGAAGTTCGATCGTGCGCTCCGCACGCACCTCGACCACTTCCCCTTCGGCCTCGGCCCCTTCATCCAGCGCATGCCGCAGATGATCGGGACCGAGCTGCGCCTCCCCAAGCTCTTGAAGGACCAGCTCGGGTACACCGGCCCGGTGCTCTACTCCGAGCACCACCTCAGCCACGCCGCGAGCGCGTTCTTCGCGTCGGGCTGGGAAGAGGCGTCCATCCTCACGGTCGACGGGGTGGGCGAGTGGACCACCTCGAGCTGGGGCGTCGGCCGCGGCAACGACATTCGCCTCATGGGCGAGACGCGGTTCCCCCACTCGTTGGGCCTGCTCTACTCGGCGATCACGTACTACCTCGGCTTCAAGGTCAACTCCGCCGAGTACAAGGTCATGGGCCTCGCGCCGTATGGGC
>SXOM01000151.1 GCA_005776735.1 Pseudomonadota bacterium | reverse complement strand
CGATCGAGGTCGGGACGGGCGCGGCGCGGGCCCCTGAGGGCGCGCTCACTCGTCGTGGAGGATGCGCTCGGCCGGATCGTCCAGGTCGTCGAACTGGCCATGCTTGGCCGCCCGCGTGAACAGGAAGACGCAGACCAGGCCCAGGCCGACGGCCTCGATCGAGGTCGGGACGGGCGCGGCGCGGGCCCCCGAGGGCGCGCTCAGTCGTCGTGGAGGATGCGCTCGGCCGGGTCGTCCAGGTCGTCGAACTGGCCCTGCTTCGCGGCGCGCGTGAACAGGAAGACGAAGACCAGGCCCAGGCCGACGGCGATGGGGAGCAGGAAGAAGATGCCGCTCATGCGGGACTCCGGTCGGGGGCGGGACGGGCGCCGAGCCGTAGCGCGGCGCCGACGACGAGGCTCGAAGAGACGGGCATCAAGAGCGCGGCGATGAGCGGGTTCATCAGCCCCGCCGCGGCCACGCTCACGGCGCTCGCGTTGTAGACGATGGAGCGGATGCTCGCGGCGCGGATCGTCGCCTGGGTGGCGCGCGCGAGGTCCAGGCCGTGCACCAGGGGCGCCAGGCCGTCGCCCACCTGCACCGCGTCGGCCACCTGGACCGTCGCGGCGGCGCCGGCGCCCATCGCCACGCCGACGTCGGCCGCGGCGATGGCGGGCCCGTCGTTGACGCCATCGCCGACGAACAGCACCCGGCGACCGGCGCTGCGCAACGCCGACAGCGCTTCGGCCTTGGCTTCGGGGGTCAGGCCGCCGTTCGCCTCGGCGATGCCGACCTCGGCGGCGATCTTCGCGACCACGACGGGGTCGTCGCCCGAGAGGAGCGCCACCCGGAGGCCGGCCGCCTGGAGCGCGCGTACGGTCGCGTGGGCGTCGGCGCGGACACGGTCGGCGAGGCGGATGGTCCCGACGAGCACGTCGCCGGCGCGCAGATCGACGCAGCCCGGGGCGCCACGACCGAGCGTGTAGCGGATGCCGTCGACCTCGCCGACGAGGCCCACGCCGGGACGCTCGACCACCGCGCGGGGCGACGGGAGCGGGATGCCCCGGCGGGCCGCCTCGTCGAGGATGGCGCGGGCGATCGGGTGCCGAGACTGGCGCTCCATGCCGGCCGCGATGCGGAGCACCGCGTCGTCCGCCTCGACCACCGCCGGCACTCCCTCGGTGAGCGTGCCGGTCTTGTCGAAGACGACGGGGTCGACGTCGGCGAGCGTACGGAGGACGTCGCCGGAGCGGATGAGCAGCCCGCCCCGCGCCGCCGCCCCGAGCGCGGCCGACGAGCTCAACGGCGACGCGAGCGCCAGGGCGCACGGACACGCCACCACCAGCACGGCGATGGTCGCTTCCAGCGCGGCGTCGGCGCCCGAGTAGAGGCCCCACCCGAGCGCCGCGCCGCCGGCCGCGACCAGCGTGAGCGCGGTGAAGGTGGGCGCCACCCGATCGGCCAGCGTCGGCGCGATCGGCCGATCGAGCGCTTCGGCGAGACGGCGGGCCATGCGGCCGAGCAGCGTGTCCTCGCCGACCCGGGTGACCCGCACCACGAGGTTCCCCTCGCCTACGACCGCGCCGGCGACGACCTCGTCGCCGACGGCGCACGGGCGGGGCACCGACTCGCCGGTCAACAGCGCCATCTGCACGTCGGCGTGGCCGTCGATCACCACGCCGTCGGCGGGCACCTCCTGGCCGTGCGCGACGATGACCTCGTCGCCGAGCCGAAGCGCGCTGGCGGCGACCTCCTCGACCGCAGCGCCGCGGAGGCGGCGCGCGCTCTGGGGAGCGAGGGCGCCCAGGGTGCGGGCGGCCTCGGCGGCCCGGCGGCGGCCGCTCTGCTCGAGCGCCCGGGCGCCGAGCAGGAGCGCGACGAGCATCGCCATCGAGTCGAGGTAGCCCTCGCGGTGCACCAACGCGGCCCACAACCCGTGGGCGTACATGATGAGCACGCCGAGGCTCACCGGCACGTCGACGTGCAGGCGCCCGGTGCGCAGCCCCGCCCACGCCGTACGGTAGAACGGGAGCGCGGCCCACGTGGCGACGGGGGTGGCGAGGATGAGCGACCACCACGAGAAGAACGACACCCACTCCGCCGCCATCCCACCCCACCAGCCGGCGTAGAGGCTCGCGCTGATGAGCATGATGTTGCTGGCGGCAAACGCGGAGAAGCCGACCCGGTACAGCCAGGAACGGTCGGTCGCGGGCGGCGCCCCGACCGCACGGACCTTCCAGCCGACGGTCTGGAGCGGTTCGACGACGCGCGCCACGTCGGCGGCGTTGCCCCGGAATTTCACGGTGGCGTTGCCCGAGCCGTAGCTCACGAACGCACTCTCGACGCCGGGCGCTTGGGACAAGAGGCGCTCCGCGACCCACACACACGATGCGCACGTGAGCCCGTCGACGTGGAAGCGGACCTCGGACAGCCCGGCGTTCTCGATGACTTCGAGGTTGATCGGCCCGATGTCGCCGGGGCGCGGCGCCGGGCGTTGCCGCTCGGCGTAGTAGCGCTCCAGGCCCGCGTCCTTCAACAGCGCCGACGCCACCTCGCAACCGGTGCAGCAGAACCCGCCCGACTCGGTCGGAGTACCACAGTGCGGGCACGGCGCCGGGAGCGGGCTGGCGCTCATCGCTTTTCGGAGGTGTACGTGGGGTCGATCTGATCGGCCCCGGTCACCGCGACCACGATGAAGGCGATGTTCACCGCCACGACGATGCCGAGGCCGATGACGATGCCGACGATCCAACGCATGTTCAGCCTCCTTCGCTGAGGAACGTCGCGTTCATGGACAAGGAGCCGTCGTCGGACCGCACGACGACCTGCATCGGCACGCTCTGCGCCTTGAGCTGCGCCACCGGCACCCGGACCACCAACGGCACCGTGGTGGTCGAGGCGGCGTCGAGCTTGATCGGCGGCGCGATGATCTGCGTCTCGGCCGGCAGACCGTCGACCGCCACCTGCCAGGTGCGATCTTCGGTCTGGTGGCTGGTCAGGCGCAGCAGGTAGGTGTTGCGCACGTAGCCGTCGGCATCGACGGTGTAGGTGCTGCCGGGCGTGCGGCTCACCAGCCCGTCGACGGTGGGGCGGGTGAAGAGAACCGTGAAGAAGGCCACCGCGATGACGGTGAGGAGCGCGGTATAGGCCACGGTGCGCGGGCGCACGAGCTTCTGCTCGCCGCTGAGCGTGTTGTAGCCGATGAGGTTGGGCTGCCCGCGCTTGTCCATCACGATCTGGCAGGCGTCGACGCAGCGGGCGCAGGCCACACACTCGAGCTGGAAGCCGTTGCGGATGTCGATGCCCTGGGGGCAGACCGCGACGCACTTCTTGCAGTCGATGCACGCGCCCTCGGCACCCGGGACGCCGCGCGGCTCGCCGCGCTTGTCGTCGTAGGCGACCACCAGCGACGCGTCGTCGCACAGCACACCCTGGAAGCGGGCGTACGGGCAGAGGAAGTTGCAGAACTGCTCACGGAACCACGCGAGGTCCCAGAACATGAGCGCCGTGAAGAACGCGACGAGGTAGTAGTACCCGGTCGCCGCTTGCCCGAGCCACAGCACCCGGGCGCTCGAGAACCAGCTCACGAACGTCATCGAGACGACGAAGGCGAGCAGCAGGAAGGCGGACCACTTCACCAGCTTTCGCCAGGTCTTGTCGAAGGTCCAGGGGCCCTTGTCGCGGGCGATGCGCACGCCGCGTTCCCCTTCGAGCAGCTGCTCGATGGGGCGGACCCACTCTTCGAGGAAGACCGTCTGTGGGCAGGCATAGCCGCACCACAGACGGCCGTAGACCGCGGTGAACAGGAAGAGGCCGAAGGCGGAGAAGAGCCCGACCAACACCAACAAGAGGGTGTCCGTGGGAGTGAACACCGCACCGAACGCGTAGAGCAGCCGCGCCGGGACGTCGATCTGGAAGGCCGGGTGGCCCCCGATCGCCACCCACGGCGTCAGGAAGAGGACCGCCTGGAGGGCGGCCCCCGACCAACGGTGCCACTTCTGGAACCGCCCCTTGACGGAAGCGGCGTAGACCCAGGTGCGGACGGTGTCGATGAGGGCCATGGGATTCTCCGAGTTTACTGACCGCCGCCCGCGGCGTGGACGTAGGCGGCGACCTGCTTGATCTTCTCCTCACCGAGCACCGGTCCCCAGGTGATCATGCCCTTGTCGGGCACGCCCACGGTGATCGTCTTCTCGATGTCGGCGAGCGTCCCGCCGTGGATCCACGTCGCATCCGTGAGATCGGGACCGATCGATTTGTTACCGGCCGCGTCCAAACCTTTTCCACCCGGCCCGTGACAGGCCACGCAGTTGGCGTCGAAGATCGCCAGGCCCGCGGCGGCCGCGTCGGGACCCGAGACGGGCCCCGTGGCGACAGTCTTGGGCTTGGAAGCCTCGAAGGCGGCCACTTCGGCGTCGTACTCCCCGGCCTGGCTACGCCCGCCGATGAAGTGGTAGTGCACGCCGTACACGGCACCCCAGACGATCGTGAAGTAGAACAGGCCGAGCCACCACGTGGGCAGCGGGTTGTCGTACTCCTCGATGCCGTCGTTCTCGGCGCCGTGGCCGAGCAGCACGTTGGTTTCCTTGCTCATGATTCGTCCCCTTCCAGTGGCAGGTTGGCGGCGGCCTCCATCGCGGCCCGGCGGCTGGGCATGAACGCCCAGATCGCCCAGCCGACGAAGACCCCGAGGAACACGACGGTCATCACGCCCATGAGCCAACCCAGGTCGGTGGACTGGGCGGCGGCGTCACGGATGGCGATCATCAGTTGCTCCCCGCGGCGATGGCCTTGCGGCCGTCCACGCCGAGGCGCTGCAGGTACGCCGTGAGGGCCACGATCTCCGAGTCAGGCGCGGCGTCGCGCTTGGTCTCGGCGAGGCGCCCGGCGATGGCCTTGCCCTGCTCGTCGAGCGCGGCGGCCACCCAGGTCTCGGGGTTGTCCTGGTAGGGCACGCCGAGGGTGGTCATCGCGCCGACCGAGGCGACCACGTCGTCCTTGTCGATCTTGGCCTCGTACAGCCACGGGTACGGCGGCATGATGGAGCCCGGCGAGGTGGCCCGCGGGTCCTTCATGTGGTCGTAGTGCCAGGCGTCAGGGTACTTGGCGCCCACACGCTGCAGGTCGGGGCCGATGCGGCGGCTGCCGAGCTGGAACGGGTGGTCGTACTGGTACTCACCCGCGCGGGTCCACGGACCGTAGCGGAGCGTCTCGGCCTGCATCGGGCGGATCATCTGCGAGTGGCAGTTGTAGCAGCCCTCCCGCAGGTAGATGTCGCGACCGGCGAGCTCCAGCGGCGTGTACGGGGTGACCTCGTCCATGTGCTCGGGGCCCGCGGCCGACGAGTACATGGGCACGATCTCCACGAGCCCACCGATGGTGACCGCGACGGTCGAGAGCACGGCGAAGAGGCGGGCGTTCGGCTCGAGCACCCCGCGGTGGAAGTTCTCAGCCATGGGCCACCTCGAGGTTCGCGACGGGGGTGCCGTTCGCAGTCTTGATGAAGTTGTAGGCCATGATCAGCACGCCCGTGAGGTACATCAGGCCGCCGACGAGGCGAATCCAGTAGAACGGCATCAGGCGGGTCACGGTGTCGACGAAGTTGGGGTACTTCAGGAGTCCTTCGGGCGTGATGTCACGCCACATGAGGCCCTGCGTCACGCCGGCCACCCACATGGCGACGACGTACAGCACGATGCCGATCGTCGCGAGCCAGAAGTGGGCCGTCGCCAGGTCTTCGCTGTGGAGCCGCTTGCCGTGCGCCCGCGGGAAGAGCCAGTACAGCATCCCGAAGGTCACCATGCCGACCCAGCCGAGCGCGCCGGAGT
>SXOM01000150.1 GCA_005776735.1 Pseudomonadota bacterium | reverse complement strand
GGCGGACGGTCGCGGCGCGGCCCCCTCAACTTCGGCTGCGGCGGGCCGATGCGCGACCATGCTGCTGTTCTTCGCCCTGGGGTGCGCGCCGGAGGAGCCGACGCCGATCTGTCCGGTGTGGTCGGGCTTGTCGGAGGTCGGGCGGACGTGGCGCTACCGGGAGTTCGCCGGGGACGGCGAGGAGTGGGAGGCGCGCCTGGAGGAGCTCGGTTTGGACC
Organism: Pseudomonadota bacterium; assembly: GCA_005776735.1. GTDB lineage: Bacteria > Myxococcota_A > UBA796 > UBA796 > SXON01 > SXON01. The sequence goes on along the minus strand of SXOM01000150.1, from coordinate 18,905 downwards.
GGGTGGTGGTCGAGGGGGACCAGTGGCGCGAGCAGTATGTGTGTGACGACGAGGGGCTGTGGATCGAGCTCCGCACGCAGGACGACGAAGCGGGGGCCGCACGGTGGGAGTTCGATCCACCGGGCCTCGTGATGCCGGCGACGCTCGCCGTGGGGGACGCGTGGACGGCGGCGTGGGCGTGGCGGTACTCGGATGCGTCCGGGGCGGTCGCCACGGCGTCGTCCTCGGCGCAATGGGCGGTGGTCGGCGAAACCGAGAGCAACGTGAGTGCAGGAGCGTTCGACACCCTCGAGATGTACGTGTACGACGAGGAGAACGGGGGTGACTCGCGCTACTACGCCCCGGGCGTGGGCCTCGTGCTCAGCGGCGCGTCCCAGTTGGTGTCGATGGAGTGAACGGCGGCCCAGGCGGGCTATGCTCCGCGCATGTTCCTCCTGGCGCTCTCGGCCTGCGGTCCCGAGCCGGTCACGTTCTCGTTCTCGCCGGCGGTGCTCGAGTTCGGCGACGTCGACTTCCCGCCCGAGATGCCCGACGACGGCTACGCGGTCGAGGTGTTGTCGATCACCAACACCGGGGAGACCACGGGCGAGCTCACGCTCCCCGAGCCCGACCCCGAAGTCTTCTGCATCGGTGGGTTCTCCGAAGCCACCTACCCGGCCGACCTCGGCGAGGTCCGGCCCGGCTCCACCTACGTCCTCAACGTCGGCTTGTGCGGGTATCCGCCTTCGATGCAGGATCAGCTCGTCGAGACCCGCTTCGAGGTGCGCACCGACGGGGATCCCGCGGTCCTCACCGTCGAGGTGACGTTCACCCCCAACCGCATCACGGAGTAGCCGGCGATGGTTCATCTCTTCCTCCTCTTCGCCGGGCTCGCCTCGGCCGACGAGCGCACCCACGACCGCGTCGTGGAGCTCTTGTCGGGCATCGAGACGTCGCCCACCGCAGCCGAGTGGCAGGCCGTCGGGCCCGCAGCGGCGTCCGAGCTCCTGCAGCTCGCGACGGATCCGGCGGCGCTCCCGACCGTCCGCGCCAACGCGATCTTCGCGCTCGGCCACTTCCCGACCGTCGAAGCGCGGGCGCTCCTGGTGGCCACGTTGGCCGACCGCGGGGCGCCCTCGTTGTCGCGCCGCAAGGCGGCCCTGGGCCTCGCGCTGGGGTGGGGGGCTGCGTCGGTCCCCGCCCTGGAGTCGGTGTTCGCCGACCCCGACGAACAGGTGCGCGGCGCCGTGGCCCGCGCGTTGTCGAACATCGACGATCCGGCGGCGCAGGGCGTGCTCGCCGCGCGCGCGAAGGTGGAGTCGGCTGCGTCGGTGCAGAAGCTCATCGCGGCGGGGGTGAAGCCGTGAGCCGCTCCCTCTTCCTGGTGGGGTTCCTCGCCGCGTGCGACATGGGCGCGGGCAGCGAAGACGTCGTGTACACCGAGCTCGGCGAGTTCGAGACCGACGCGGACGGCCTCGTGTCGGTGCCGTGGGAGGCGCCCGAGGGCGTCGTGAGCACCGAGGTGTTCTGCGGCCCGTACGGCTACGACACGCTCGCGACGGCCGACTTCGTGAACGACACCTCGGGAGCCGCCGTCTACGACGACGAGGCCCCGTCGACCGGCGGCCTGCGCGCCGGGGTGCTCGACGACATGTTGCCGGTCCTGGTGCCGGTGTCGCCCGACCTGCCGGCGGCGGCGGGCGAGTGGACGCTCGGCCTGTGGGTCGCCGCGGCCGCCCTCCCCACGACGGTGAGCTGCGGGATGGTGAACCGCGTCGGGGACGTGGCCGCGTCGAACACGGTCGACGTCAACGTGGTCTTCGTCGGGGTCGACGGCATCTCCGAGGGGATGAACGCCAACTCCGGCGGTGGCGACGCCAACGTGCAGGCGGTGATCACCGCCCTGGGTGAGCTGTGGGGCGACCTGGGCCTGGCCCTGGGCGAGGTGCGCTACAGCGACTTCGACGGTGACGTCGGCACCTACACCACGGTCGACGGGTACGAAGAGTTCGGCGACCTGTTGCGCACCACGGCCGACGACGTGGAGCTCACGTTCTACTTCGTGCAGGACATCGACCTCGGCGACGGCGCCTCGGTCCTCGGCCTCAGCGGCGGGCCCCCCGGCGTGGCGGGGCACGGCGGAACATCGAAGTCGGGCGTGGTGGTGAACGTGGCCAACATCGTGGCCGACCCCGACCAGGTCGCGCTCATCATGGCGCACGAGGGCGGGCACTTCCTGGGCCTGTTCCACCCCACCGAGAAGGACCTCAGCGGCGAAGACCCGCTGGGCGACACGCCGGTGTGCAGCGACGGCGACGGCGACGGCGCGCTCACCAGCGCCGAATGCGAAGGCAGCGGCGCCGAGAACGTGATGTGGCCGACCGCGCAGGTGGGCACCGCCACGGGCTTCAGCGCCGACCAGGGCTGGGTCGTGGCGCGCAACCCCGTGGTGCGCCCCGAGTAGCGGCGGGCGGCGGGCGCTACGCCCGCCGCACTGCGCCTTCGAACGCCGCGCGGTACACGACCTCGCTGCGTTGGCGCAGCACGTCCTCCCAGGTGGCGCGCCGCTCGCGCATGCGCAGGCGCCAGCCTTCGACGGTGATGCGGCGCAGGTACGCCTCGGGCTCCGGGAGGGCGGGGAGGTCGACCTTGCTGGAGAACGCCCAGCCGTCGCCGAGGCGGTAGGCGCGGGCCACGTACACGCCCGGAGGCCCAGCCGGCGGGGTCATCTTCGGGGCGAGGGGGAGCTGCGGCACCCCGTCGAGGTACAGGCAGGGGGGGGACCGGTCGACCCGGTGGGCCGCGGAGGCCAAGGCCCGATCGGGCTCGTCCTCGATCCACGCATCGACGACGCGACGGTTCACGAGCAGGTCGCCCACCCACGCGAGCGCCGCCATGACGCCGACGGCGGGGCGGAGGAACGGGTCGCCCGTGATGCGCTCGGCGTACAGCGCCGCGTCGGGGAGCTCGTCCTCGACCACGTCGGCCAGGAGCGCATCGGGGAGGGCCACGTCGCACGTCAACAGGCGCCGGGTGTCGTGGTGGGGCCGCAAATCCAGGCCGAGGCGGTCGCGGTGGGCGACGAGCGCGGCGTACGGCGCGTCGCCGGCCAACCACGCCTGGTAGTCCCTCCAAAACGCCTGCTCGGCTGCGGCGTAGGCGTCGACGTCGAGCGGTCCGCCGCCGAAGGCCTGGTAGTTGGCGTGATCGCCGGGTTGAAAGCTTGTTTCGTCCTGTGCGCTCGGGTCGCCCGGGTTCAGGACCGTGGGGATCGGGACCGGCATCGGGTCAGTCGCCGCCGCGGGGGTAGCGGGCGGCCGCCGCGAGGTGCTGGTCGCGCACCCAGTCCGCGAGCGCCGCCGGCTCCTCGACGACCACCGAAGCCCCGAACCCGAGGAGCCACTCCCGCAGCTCCGGCGCGTTGGCGACCTGCATCCGGAGGCGCACCCCGCCGTCCTCCAGCGGTTCGAGGCGGGCGGACGGGTGCCAGTGGCGCTCGCGGACGTACGGCGCGGCATCGGCGGTGAACCGCGCGACCACGCCCTCGGGCGCCCCACCGAAGATGCCGAACGCGTCGCGGATCACGTCGAGCGGGCGCCAGTCCTTCGGATACTCGAAGTGTTCGCGGCGCAGGCGGGAGAAGCGGACGAAGCGCTCGACCGCGAAGGTCTTGGTCCTGCCCTCCGCGACGTCGCGCGCGAACAGGTACAAGCCCTGGCGGTAGACCGCGAGGGTGTAAGGCTCCAACCGGTAGATCTTCGGGACGCCGCGCAGCGGACGATACTCGGCGTCGGCCGGGTTGGAGAACAAGAGGGCCGAGACCACCTCGTCCAGGAGCTCCCCATCGCGGGCATAGTCCTTCCGGTGCTCCGGCACCGCCATGAACTTGCGGTCCAGGTGCTGGCCGGCTTCGGCCGGGAAGCGGCCGATGGCCGGCGCGAGGCGCTCGATCGCGTCGTCGAGATCGGTCGCGAAGGTGGTTCCGTCGAGGAAGGTGAAGAGGGTGCGACCGAAGTGGAGCGAGATCGCTTCGGCCAGGGTGAGCTGCACCCCGGCGCGCGCGTAGCTGCGATCGAGCGTGACCGTGCGCGTGGCGTGGTAGCCGTCTTCTTCGACGGGGACGCCCATCTCCTGAAGGTCCTCGAGGTAGCGACGGAGCGTGCGAGAATCGAGCTCGAACCTTCCCATCAGCTCGAAGGCGGTGATGCCGCCGCGGCGTTGGAGCATCTGCAGGATGCGGACCAGCTTCTGCGACTTGTTGAGGGAGGCGTCGTCCATCGCCGCGCCGCCGTATCGGGCGCGCAGCGATCCGACCATTTTTTGGCAGGGTCGGGTGCGACATTGATCGAGAGACTTGACCGCGAACACATGTTCAGGTAAAGTCCAAACCGTTCAGTACCGACAGGCAGGACAGGCAAACCAAAAAGGAGGCACCATGCTGGACATGAACCTGATGGCGACGATGCTGATGGGGGTGGGGCTCGTGGGGGCGGCGGCGCTGGCGATCTGGCAGCTCCCGTGGTCCGAGGCCGACCTTCGCGAGGCCGACGTCGATGCGCGCGCCGCGTTGGCGCGCACGGTCGAGGGCGTGCGGCCGGTGCCGGCGCGGGTCGGCCTCCTCCGCTGACGCGGCGGGGCGTTCCGGCTGGTTAGGGGAGGCACATCGTGTCCGTCCCGACGCCATCTCCGGAGCAGGAGCGCCGCCGCGAACGCGCCGTGCTCGTGCTGGCCGAGCGCGGCGACACCGTCGGGGTGCTCCGCTTGGTGACCGCCTGGGCCGAAGCGGGCACGCCCACCGCGGCGGCTCGCGTCGCCGAGGGCCGGGCGCTGCTTGCGCTGCGGCTGGTCGACCGTGCCATCGCCCGCGCGCGCGAGGGGGTCGAGCGGCAGCCCAACGATCGCGCCGCCCTCCGCCTGTTGGCCGAGGCCTACCTCGATCGCGGGTGGCCTTCGCGTGCGCGCGGCGTGCTCGACACGCTGCGGATGGCGGGCGAAGACGTCGAGGCGCTCGCGCGCCGGCTCGGCGAGGAGCCGCCCCGGCCGGAGGCCACCGCGGCGGAGGTCGAAGCGTCGGGAGACGCCGCGGCGCGCCTGCGCCTGGCCGAGCAATTCCTCGCGGCCGGCTCCACGGGCCGGGCCACCACGCTCCTCGCCCGCCTCGCGGTCGAAGTGCCCGCCGACCCGCGCGTGCGCGACCTGCGGTGGGGGCTGGGCGGCGACTTTCGCGGGCCCGAACCGCTGGAGCTGATGGTCAAGCGGGCGCTCCCGGCGATCCTGGAGCTCGACGCGGTGCCCCGGGCCGACGAGCACACCGAGAGCATCGGCGCGGAAGGCGACCTGGTGCTCACCCCGGACATCAGCGCGGCGCCGTTTCCCTTGTTGTTCAAGGTGTCGGAGTCCGACCCGCCCGACACCGGCGGGACCACCGGCGGGGTCGACGACGAGGAGGAGCGCACGGCGCACTCCGCCGTCACCGAGGCCCCGCGCGCGCCCGAGCCCGCCGCGGGTGGGCCGGGCGACACCCAGATCTTGCGGGTCGTGGGCGACGAAGGGCCGCTGCATCGCCGCCGCGACGACGGCCTGCGCACGCTGAACCTGCGCGAGTGGCAGGCCTCGATGGGGGTCGACCCCGTGGCGTCCGACCTCGACGACGACGATCCGTCCGAGGAGCTGCGCGGGGACGACCAGCTCCCGCTGGTCGAGGTCGCCGCGCGCGTGGCCGCGCCGCCGCCGAGCGATCTCACCGACGACGGCGCGCCGATCGAGGTGGTGGAGAAGCACCCCGTCCCCGCCGTGCGCGCCGGCGACACCGAGCTGAGCCTCCCGCCGCTGGTCGACGACGGCCCGCCGCGGGCCCGGCTGCCCGAGCCCGAGCCGCCGAGCGGCCGGCAGACGTTGGTCCGCGTGGTCCTCGGCGCCGGGCTGCTCTTCGCGGTGGTGGTCGTGCTCGGCCTCCTCGTCGCGATGATCGCGCGCGCGACCGGTGTGCTCGACGCGGCGCGGGCCGAAGCCGACGTGGCGCGTGCGCTCGGCTCCGGCGACTACCCGGCGTTGGTCGAGGCCGAGGCGCGCCTCGGCGAAAACGCCGAGGGCCCGATCGAGGCGGTCGAGCTCGCCCGGCTGCGCGTGGTCTTGTGGGCGGAGTACCACGGGGACAAGCGGCTCCAGGACCAGGTCGACGCGCTGATCGCCAACCCCGAAGGGGTCGACGCCGGGCAGCTCGCCTACCTGCGCGCCGCCGAGCTGTACGCGTTCGGCAACCCCGCGTCGGCGCTCGCCGCCATCGGCCGCGCCCCCCCGGCCGACGACGAAGCGCGCCTGTGCCTGGCGCGGGTGCACGCCGCCCTGGGCGACGAAGCCGGGGCGATGGCCGATCTCGCCGGCCTCGTGGCGCCCGACGAGCCGCGCTACCGCGTGGGCCGCGCGCAGGTGCTGATGGCGCTCGGCAAGCGGGCCGAAGCCCGCGCGGTGATCACGCTGCTGCTCTCCGAGGCGCCCAACCACGTGCCCGCGCGCCTGGTCGAGCTGCAGCTCCGCGAGGGGACGCCGGCCGAGCGCGCCGCGGCGGCCGACGTGTTCCGCAAGACGTACGGGGCCCTGGGCCTGGCCCCGCGCCAGGTCGGCGAGGCCGCGTGGGTCGAAGCGCAGGCGTGGCTCGAAGCGGGCGACCGGGCGCGCGCGTTGCGGGTGGCCGAGGCGGCGGTCGCCAAGGACGGCACCCACCGCAGCCTGCTCCTGCTGCTCGCGGCCGAGGACGTGCTGCAGGCCGAGTACGTGCTCGCCTCCCGCAAGCTCGTGGCGCTCCAGGGCATGTACCGGGCCGACCCCGCCGTGCAGGAGGCGCTGGTCCTGACCTACCTCGAGCTCGACCGGATCGAGGAGGCCCGGGCCGTCGCCCGCGTCGCCAACCCCCCGATGCAGGCCACGCTCGACGCGCTGGTGTACGCGTGGTCGGGCGAAGCGGGCGCGCCCGACGTGCTCGCGGTCGACGCGTCCACGCCGCTGGGCGCCTGGGCGCAGGCGCTCCTGGCGGTCAACGCCCGCCGGGACGACGCCCGCTTCATGGCCGAGCGCGCGGCCGAGTCGCTGGCCGCCTCGGCCGATCCCCTGCACCGGCGCCTCGCGCCTCGCGCTCAGGTGCTCGCAGCCACGCTGCAGCCCGAGGCCGTGGCCGCCAAGCAGCTCGCCGCGCTCCGGCGCAGCGGCATGGCCGACGCCGGCGCGCACGTGGTGCTCGCGCGCCACCTCGAGCGGACGGGCGCGCGGGTGCTCGCGGCCCAGCACTTCGACCGGGCGGCCGAGCTCGAGCCGGAGCTCGGCCTCGCGCTCTACGAACGCGGCCGCTTCTACTCCGACGCGCAGGACCCGCTCGGGCGCACCGCCGAAGCGTGGCGCAGCTACCTGGAGCTCGCGCCGAGCGGCCCGCGAGCGGCCCTTGCCCGCGGCGTGGTGCCCCCGACCCCCGACTGACGGCGGGCGCCGCGCGACCCGCGGGAGGCGGGCAACCCCCGCCCGGCGCCCGGCGGCCGGGTCGACGCCCAGACCGGCTGCGCCGCGATACCGGGTCGTCGTGGAAACCAACCCTGCCGCGCCGCTCGCGCCCCCCTCGTCGCCGCGCCGGCCGTTCCCTGTCCGCGGGTGCGCGGTGGTGGCGGGCGCGGTGCTGGCGGTCCTGGTGCTCGGGGGCGGGGGCGCGTGGTGGTGGTGGCAGGCGCGCGAGCAGCGGGCGCTCGACGCGGCGGCGAAGGCGGCGGAGGCCGAATTCGCGCCCGCCATCGCACGCCTGGCCGAGGCCGAAGGCGAGCCGGTCGACATCGACAAGACCATCCGGGTCCTCCACCAGGTCGACGAGTCGATGCGCCACCAGGCCACGCTCCACGAGTTCCTGGCCTCGGTGGCCAAGGAGGACTGGCGGGGCGTGCCGGCCGACGTGCTGGAGGCACGGCAGGCCATCCTCGACGCGCAGCTCGCGCTGTACAGCAAGCAGACGGAGCTCGAGCAGCAGGAGGCCGCCTACAGCCTCACGCGCGACCTGATCCTCACCACGTTGTCCGTCGTGGCCGTCGAAGGCGAAGGCGGGATCACCCCCGACGCGAGCTTCAAGGTCGACCGCGCGGCCGCCGAGCGTCGGCTGGAGGAGCTCGCCGTGGCGGAGTCCGAACGACGCGGCCTGCTCCGCGACGTCGACGAGCACGAGCGTGCGCTCATCGAAGCGTCGCTCCGGTACGCGACGGTGTGGGCGGAGTGGATGGAGGAGTACGACCGCGTGTGCCACCACCGCGACCGCGCGTGGATGGCGTCGGCGGCCGAAGACTGGGACGCCGTGGAGCGCGAGGCGCGCGCGGCGATCCGCCTGGCGCCGCAGGAGAAGGAGGCCCACATGCTGCTCGCGCGGGCGCTCATCGCCCGCGGCACGCCGGAGTCGCTCGGCGAAGCCGACGCGCTCCTCGCGCCGTTCGCCGACGGCTCCAAGCCGGGGGCGATGGCGCCGGCGCTCCTGCTGCGCGGTACGCTGCGGCAGGCCCGCGGCGACCGGGTCGGCGCCGCGGAGGACTTCCGCCACGCGACCTTGGCCTACCCCACGCAGGCCGCGCGGCTGGACGACGTGCTCGACCCGTACCGGATGCGCTCGGCGCTGCGCAAGTCGCGGGCCGGCGCCGGTGTGGTCGAGAGCTACAGCGCGACGATGGTCGGCGCCGGCTGGTTCTCGCCCGAGCTGCACCTGGCGCGCCAGGCCTACGACCGGGGCGACCGCGAGGCCGGCAAGGCCGCGGTGATCGACCACTTCGAGCGGCGGCGCGCGCAGCAGCAGTGGGACTACATCCTCACCGACCTCGCGTGGGCCGAGGCCGTGCTCGGCGACGACTTCCGCTCCATCTTCCCCGAAGAGTCGTGGCTCGACCTGCACGCCGAGCCCACCCTCTTCGGCGTGGGCTCCAAGCTCGACCTCAAGGTCGACAACCGCTCCAGCCGACCGCTCAAAAACGCCGCGTTGGTCCTGTGTGTGCGCTTCACGGACATGCTCGGGGGCGACTACGTCACGTTCTCGGGGGAGCGCACGGTACCCGAGGTGGCGGCCAAGGGCACCACGTCGTTCGGCGCGGTCGACATCGACACCGAAGTTTTCGGGAAGCCCCGCTCGGAGGACGACATCGTCGAGCTGCGCGCCATCCTGGTGACCGACGACGGCGTACTGTGGGTCGACACCGACAAGTACGAAGCGGAGATGCTCGCCGCCGCCAAGGTGCGCCACCGCGCCGACCCCGCCGGTGCGGCGGAGGAGCGGGACCGGTGGAGCCGCCTGGTCGACGAAGCCGGCCGCGGTGCTGCGTTGTCGCGCGAGAAGGGCCTCGTGCAGGACGCCCTCGAGATCCAGCTCCCGGCGAAGCTCGTGTGGCTCCGGCCGCGGTTCACGCTCCGCTACGGCGACGCGACCCTGGAGGCCGACACCAACGTGGTCGAGGGCGACAAGATCGTTTTGCGGTTCACGGGCATCGGCGATCTGCTCACGCGCGACCAGGCGCCGCGGCAGGCCGACCTGGTGTGCGACAGCGTCTTCGGCACCTTCGTCCTGTCGTTCGGGCCCACGCCCGACGGCGGCTGGAGCTACCTCGGCGCGCGGACGGAGGCCTGATGTACTGGATCGAGCCGGAGTACCTGTACGTCGACGGCGCGCTGCGCACGGGCCTGGGGGTGCTCGTCTCGGCGGACGACGGCGCCGGTCGCGTGGTGAGCGTGGGGCGTCGGGGCCACGACCACTTTCCGGTGGTCACCCTCCCTCGGCGGGCGCTCCTCCCGGGGTTCGTGAACACCCACAGCCACGGATTCCAACGCGGGCTCCGCGGGTGGGTGCAGCACGCCGACCCCGGCGCGGCCGACAGCTTCTGGACGTGGCGCGAGGCGATGTACGCGCTCGCCACCCGCCTCGACCCCGAGGCCTTCGAGGCCGTCACGGCGTTGGCGTTCGCCGAGATGGTGCGGGCCGGGTTCACGACGGTCGGGGAGTTCCACTACGTCCACCACCAGGTCGACGGCACCCCCTACGCCGACCCCGACGAGCTCGCGCTGCGGGTGGCGGCGGCCGCCCGTCGGGTGGGCATCCACCTGGTCCTGCTGCGGGTGGCCTACGAGCGGCCCGGCTTCGGCCAGGCGCCCAACCCCCGGCAGCGCCGCTTCTACGATCGTGATCCCGACGCGGTCCTCGCCGCCGTGGGCCGCCTCAGGGACCACGGGATCGAGGTGGGCCTGGCCCCGCACAGCGTCCGGGCGTGCTCGGCGGCGTGGCTGCGGGCCTTCGCGCGCGCGCCGGGGGTCCTGCACATGCACGTGGACGAGCAGCCGGGCGAGATCGAGCAGTGCCTCGCGGAGCACGGCCGGCGCCCCGTCGAGCTGCTCGACGAGTGCGGCCTTCTCGGTCCGCGCTTCACCGCCGTACACCTGACCCATCCCGACGCCGCGGAGCTCGCGCGCTTCCACGCCGGCGAGGCCGCGGTCTGCGCCTGCCCCACCACCGAGCTCGACCTCGGCGACGGCTTCTTGCGCGCCTGGGAGCTGCGCGCCCCGCTCAGCATCGGCACCGATTCGCACGCCAGCATCGATCCGTTCGCCGAGCTGCGCGCCCTCGAGTGGCACAGCCGTGCGCTCACGGGTCGCCGCAACGTGCTGCCCCACGAGGGCGTAGACGGCCTCGCCGCGACCCTGGTCCGCATCGGTACCGCCCACGGCGCCGCCGCGCTGGGGGTCGACGCGGGGGTCATCGCGCCCGGCCAGCGCGCCGACCTGGTGGCGCTCGATCTGCGCCGCATGGAGTTCGCGGCGACGCGGCTCTTGCCGGCCCTGGTCTTCAACGGCAGCCCGGCCGCCGTCGCCGACGTCTGGGTGGGCGGGCGCCACGTCGTCAAGGAGGGCCGCGTCCCGGGGGGGGAAGCGCTCGCCCTGGAGGCCGAGCGGGCCCTGCGGCGCGTGGCGGCGGGGTAGGCTACCCTCGCGGGATGCGTCCCTTCCGCGCGTTGGTCCTCCTGTCCGCGCTCGCCTGCCACCAGGGCGACGTCACCCTGTCCAAGGCCGAGATCGACGCGGACGGCGACGGGTACACCACCGAGGTGGACTGTGACGACGCCCACGCCACCGTCAACCCCGATGCGGCCGAGGTGTGCGACGGGCTCGACAACGACTGCGACGGGGACGTCGACGGGGACGCGGTCGACCGGGTCGAGGGCTACACCGACGGCGACGGCGACGGGCATGGCGACGCCGCGACCGTGGCGATGGTGTGCGAGCTCGGCGCCTTGGTGTCCGGCGGCGACGACTGCGACGACGCCGACGCGAGCGTGCACCCGGAGGCCGCCGAGGCCGACTGCGCCGACCCCAAGGACTACAACTGCGACGGGTCGGTGGCCTGGGCCGACGCGGACGGCGACGGCTGGGCGGCGTGCGAGGACTGCGACGACGCCGACCCCGACCGCAACCCGGCGGCCGCCGAGGTGTGCGACCCCGCCGACGTCGACGAGGACTGCTCGGGCGCGGCGGACGACGCCGACGCCGGGGTCGACCCTGCCGGCTACGCCGCGTGGTACGCCGACGCCGACGCGGACGGTTTCGGCGACGCGGCGGTGGAGGTCGACGCGTGCGACGCGCCCGCCGGAACCGTCGCCGACGCGACCGACTGCGACGACACCACGTCGGCGCGCAACCCGGGCGCCGCCGAGCACTGCGACGCAGGCCAGACCGACGAGGACTGCTCGGGCCTCGCCGACGACGCCGACCCGGGCGTGGACCCGGCGGGGTTCTCCACGTGGTACGCCGACGCCGACGCGGACACCTACGGCGACCCGGCGGTGGCGGTGTCGGCGTGCGCCGCGCCCGCGGGCACGGTCGCCGACGCGACCGACTGCGACGACACCGCGCCGTCGCGCAACCCGGGCCTCGCCGAGGTGTGCGACGCCGCCGACGTCGACGAAGATTGTTCGGGCGCCGCCGACGACGCCGATGCCGGCGTCGACCCCGCGGGGTGGTCCACGTGGTACGGCGATGCCGACGGCGACACCTACGGCGACCCCGCCGCCGCCACGTCGGCATGCGACCAGCCGGCCGGCACGGTCGTCGACGACACCGACTGCGACGACACCGACGCGAGCGTGAACCCCGCGGGGACCGAGGTGTGCGACGACGGCCTCGACAACGACTGCGACGGCGTCGAGGCCGACTGCGGCGACGTGGTCTACGCCGAGGGTTCGGCGTCCGGCGCCGACGGTGCGCTGTACGGCGACGCGACGCTGGACTACTTCGGCACCGACCTGGTCACGGGCGTCGACCTGGACGGCGACGGCGCCACCAACCTCGTCGTCGGCGCCAGCGGGGCCGGCAGCGGGAAGGCGTACGTCTACGACGGCGCGTTCACGTCGACGCCCGCGTCGGCGACCGCGTTCGACGTCGGGATCCTCGAGGGCACCTCCGCGCACGGCGTGGGGCTCACGCTCTTCGGGGTGCACGACGTCGACAGCGACGGTCGCGACGAGCTCGCCGTCTCGACCAGCGGCAGCGAGACCCTGTACCTCTACGACGGCGAGGACCTCACCGGGACGGTGTCGGTCACCAGCAGCGCCGCCGTGTACGCCGAGCTCACCACCACCTACACCGTGTCCAGCGGCGGCGACTTCAACGCGAGCACCGGCACCGACGAGTGGTTCGCCGCCGACTACGCCGCATCGAGCTTCACCGGTGAAGTGTACGTCTACAGCGGCACGACGCTCGCCTCCACCGTCACCGGCGAAGCGGCGGACGACTTTGCGGGCGCGGCCGTGGCCGGCGGCCCGGGCTCGGACGTGGACGGCGACGGCCTCGACGAGCTGTTCGTCGGCGCCTGGGGGGACGACACCGCCGCGGCCGGCGCCGGCGCCACCTACGTCGTGCTCGGGGGCCTCTCCGGGGACCTCGACCTCGCCGCGGCCGACCTGAAGCTGCTCGGCGGCGAAGCGGGCGAGGCCTTCGGGTACGACCTCGGCGTGGCGGGCGATGTCGACGGCGACGGCCGGGGCGACCTCGTGGCCAGCGCCGTGTATGCCGACGACGGCGGCAGTTGGGCGGGGGCGGTCTACGTGTTCTGCGACCTCGACCCCAGCACGTCGCCCGACGGCGATGTCGGGGACGCCGAGGCGGTGGTCGTGGGCGCGGCGGCCTACGACCTCCTCGGGCGCAGCGAGACCGTGGGTGTCGGCGACCTCGACGCGGACGGGGTGCTCGACCTCGTCGTGGCGTCCCAGTTCGCCGACCCCGGCGGCGAGACCTCGGCCGGGGCGGCGTGGCACGTGCCCGGCCCGCTGGCGGGGAGCTTCCCCCTGTCCGACGCCACCCGCTACGCCACGACGTGGTGGGGAGACGACACCTCGGACAGTTGCGGTTCTTCGCTGGGTCTCGGCGACCTGGACGGAGATGGCGTGGTCGACCTGCTGCTCGGCTGCGGGTACGGCGAGGCGGCCAGCACCACGGATTCCGGCACGGTCTACTTCTTCGCGGGGGGGTGACCACGGGGGGCGCCCCGCGGTGCCCGCCGGCCTCGGCCCGACGAGCGGACGGTCGCGGGGCACCGCCCCGGTGCGCCTACCCTGCGTTCTCGGTCCGGATGCGTTGGAGCTCTTCGGCGACCGTGCGCGTGGTGTACGCCAACTCTTCTTCGGTGTGCAGGGCGCTGAGGAAGAAGCGGAGGCGCGACGCGTTGTCGGCGACCGCCGGGTACAGGATCGGCTGCACGTTGATGCCGCGGTTCATCAGCGCATCGCTCAGCAACAACGCGTGGAAGCTGTTGCCTACGATGACGGGGATCACCGCGCTCTCGCCGGCGGCCGGACCGGTGTCCAGACCCGATTCACGACAGAGCTCGTAGAAGCGGTGGGCGTTGGCCTGCAGACGCTCGACGTGGTGGGGTTCGCGCTCCATCAGCTCGAGCGCGGCGATGGCCGCCATCGTGTTCGCGGGCGTGAGACCTGCCGAGTACACGAAGCCGGGCGCGGTGTACTTGAGGAGCTGCACCAGCGTGCTGCTGCCGGCGATGTAGCCGCCACACGAGGACAACGACTTGGACAGCGTACCCATCCAGATGTCGACGTCGCGCGCGTCGATGCCGAAGTGTTCGGCCACGCCGTAGCCGCGCTTGCCCACCACGCCGAAGCTGTGCGCCTCGTCGACCATCAGGAAGCTCTTGAACCGCTTCTTCAGCCGGATGGCGGCGGGGAGATCGCAGAGGTCCCCGTCCATCGAGTACACGCCCTCGACGATGATGACACACTTCTCGAACCGCCCACGGAGCTGGTCGAGGTTCTTCTCCAACGCCGCCATGTCGCCATGCGGGAACGGCCGCCGCGTGCTGCCGGCGAGCTTCATGCCCTGGATGACGCTGTCGTGGATCAGCTCGTCGTGAAGAATCAGGTCCTTCGGGCCGAAAAGGTGACCGACCGTGTTGACGTTGGTCATGTGGCCGGCGGTGAACAGGATGGCGTCGTCCACCCCGATGGCCTTGGCGATGCGCGCTTCGAGCTCGTGGTGGATGGGGCGCTCGCCGGACGCCACGCGAGACGCCGACACGCTGGTGCCGTACTTGAGCACCGCGTCGGTGACCCGCTGGGCGACGTACGGGTGGCCCGAGAAGCCGAGGTAGTTGTAGCCGGAGAAGTGGATCATCTCCTTGCCGCGGATGATCACCTTGTCGCGGGCGATGCCGTCGAGCACCTTGAAGTACGGGTTGCCGATGCCGAGCATCAGGGCGGCGTCGAGGCGCTGCTTCAGATCGACCCACGCGGGGAAGTGTTCGAAGTCGGTGTGTTCGACGGCGACCTGTACACCCTCCGAACGCATCTCGGCTTCGACACCTTCGCCCACCGCAACGAGGCGCCCGCCCGGCTCGGCGAGCACGACGGTGCCACGGAACCGGTCGCCGACCTGCTCCTCGAACCACAGGCTCGCCACCAGCTCGGACGCGGTGGTCGGTACCTGCGTCCAGCGGGCCACCCGCACCGGGAAGCCGGCGCGGCCGAGCTTGTTGATGGACCAGTACGCCGCGAGCTGCAACGCGCTGTCGATCGCCAGCGGCGACAGCGCCCACGGCGCTTCGCCCCACTCCTGCCCGAGGCCGCGCCGAACCACGCCGGTCACGCCCATGTCGGCGAGCGCGCTGACACGGACGATGCCGCGCAGCGTCGGGCCGTGGAAGGTGGTGCGGTAGAACTGCTCCAGCGACATGGGCAGCACGTTGTCGTGGAAGTGCGGCACGTGGACGTGGGGCATGCCCTCGTCGGTGAGCACCCCCTTCCACGCGAGCTTGCCCTCGGCGTGGACGGTGAAGCGGTCGCCGTCGAGCCGCAGCCGCACCCGCGTGGGCTTCTCGACGACCACGCCGTCGTACAACGTGAGGTCCTCGACCGTGCGCCCACCCAGCTTGCAGGCCCACTCGAGGATCATCGCCATCGGCACCGTCGGGCGGCCGAAGAGGGCGTGGTCGGCGAGCCAGTTCTGCTCGGGGGCCAGCGTACGCTCGATCTCGAGCACCCGGCGGGCGCGCGGCAGGTCGAGCCCGAGCACGATCTCGCCGTGGTTGCCGAGGGTGCCGACGAGCGCGTCGAGCCCGCGGGCGGAGTCGACGAACCACAGGC
Source organism: Pseudomonadota bacterium (assembly GCA_005776735.1). Lineage (GTDB taxonomy): Bacteria > Myxococcota_A > UBA796 > UBA796 > SXON01 > SXON01. Next base: position 3,282 of record SXOM01000150.1, on the reverse strand, counting down.
CGTCCTCGCGCATCGCCCGCTTCATCATCGCGGGGATGGTGGCGACCATCTCGCTGTCGGCCCAGGGGCCCCACACCTGCGTACAGGCGCCGACCGCGCGGCCGAGGGCGGACATCGCCTCGTTGGCCGCGGCGTACTCGGTCTGGAAGGCGTTGCCGAAGCGGGCGGCGTAGCTGCCGATCCCGACGATCCACGCCTCGGGGAACAGGTCGCGGAGGCGGCGGAGGCCTTCGACCTTGACCGTCCACGCCTTCTGGCCGTCGGCGGTGCCGACCGCGCCGTCGGCGAGCACACCGGCGGCGTGCACGATTCCGTCGACCGTGAGGCCGGACAACGCCGAGAAGTCGCCCGCGAGGTCGACCTGGAGGAAGCTCGCGGCGGCGCCGAGCTCGGCGAGCACCTCGGGCCGCTTGCGGCTGCCCGCGACGATCACGCGGGCACCGGCGGCGATGAGCCGCTGCGCCGCGAGCTTGCCGAGCCATCCGGTGCCGCCGGTCACCAGGACGAGCTTGCCGGCGAGCTCGCGTGGAACCGCGGCCACGGGCGCGAGGCCCACGACGAACCGCTGCCCGCCCCGGAAGACCACCTCGATGTCGCGCTCGGCGGCGCGGGCCTCGGCCTCGGCCTCGGCCGCGGTGCCGTCGACGACGCACACCTTGTGCTCGGCCCACTCGCGCGCGAGCGCCTTGACGAAGCCGGTGACACCGGCGCGGGCCGGGTCGGACCCGAGCACCTCGGAGACGACGACGAGGTCGCCCTTGGGGAGCGTGCGCAGCTCGGCGAGCGTGGGGTGGACCAGCACCCGCACGGTGCCGGTGCGCGCGTGGCCGGCGAACGGCGCGGGCTCGAGCACCGGAGCGTAGGCGACCATCGCGCGGTCGGGGGCGGTCAGCGGCACCGCTTCGCTGGCGCCGCCGCCCTCGACCTGGCGGACGATGTCCTTGACCGAGGGGGAGGTGGCAAAGAGCGCGCGCGGGATGCCCGCGAAGCCGGGGAACGCTTCGCTCAGGCGGGTGGACAGCTCGTTGGCCATCAACGAGTCGAAGCCCAGGTCGTCCAGTAGCTTCTGCTCGGTGCGCAGCGCCTCCATGGGGAAGGCGCTCACCTTGCTCACGATGCGGAGCACCCGCGCCTCGACCGACTCTTCGGTGGCGGCGGGCGCCGCGCTCGCGGGCACGGTGGCGGTGGGCTCGGCGTGGGCGTCGGCGGCGCCCTGGCGCACGGTGATGCCGCTGCCGCGCTGCTTTTCGGCCACCACCGGCCAGTACGGCTGGGTGCTCAGCGGGACCGGCGGCGCCATCTCCAGGCCGAGGCCGAAGCTCGTGAGGTCGACGCGGTGCCCGTGCGCCGCGCACAACGCGAGCACGCGCAGGAGGCCCACACCGCCGTCGGCTTCGTCGGCCGCGACGGACACGATGCTCTCGCCGCCGTCGAGCACGCCGCGCGCGAACGCGCACAGCGTGGCGCCCGGCGCGAGCTGCACGTACAACTGGGCGCCGGTGGAACGGCACTGCTCCAGCCCGCGCACGTACTCCACGGGCGCCACCGCGTGCCGCGCGTAGATGGTGCGCACGTCGTCGCCGGAGGTGGGCACCAGCTCGGCGATGCACGACGCCATGATCGTGCTGGGCGCCACGAACGTGGTCTCGGCGAGGCCCTCGTCGACGTCGGTTTGCACCGCTTCGAGCATCGGCGAGTGGAACGCGTGGCTGACCGGGATGCGCTTGGCCTTGAGCCCCGCGGCCACCAGGCGCTCGACGCTCCGCTCCACCGCGGCGGTCGGGCCGGAGATGACGTTCTGTCGGGGGTGGTTCTTGTTCGCGAGGATGACCTGCGGCTCGAGGTGCGGCTCGATCTCCTCGGGGGCGGCCATGCACGCCGCCATGGCGCCGTGATCGCCGCCGAGCGACGACATCGCCTTGCCGCGGCGCGCGACGAAGCGGATGGCCTGCACCGGGTCGACCGCGCCGGCGAGCGCGCTCGCGGTGAACTCGCCCAACGAGTGCCCGAGGACCACGTGGGGGTGCACCCCGTAGCGGGCGAGCACCGCCGCCACGCCGAGACCGACCGCGAACATCGCGGGCTGGGCGATCTGCGTGTCGGTGAGCTCCTCTTCGCGGGCGTCGGGCGCGTAGAGGTAGTCGCGCAGGGGGCGCGCGGTGATGTCGGCCACCGCGGCCTCCATCGCCGCGAGCGTGGCTTCGAACTCGGGGAGGGCGCGCCACTCGCGCAACAGACCCACGCGCTGCATGCCCTGGCCGGGGCACAAGAACGCGACGGGAACGGGCTGGGCGGCGTCGCCGACGACGATGTCCCGGCCGAGCGCGCCGCGCGTGCCGGCGTCGGTCGCCAGGGCGTCGGCCACCCGCCGCATGTGCTTGCGCAGCTCGGGCACGCTGGAGGCGACCACCGCGGCGCGGACGGCGCGACGGCGGCGGCCGACGTTGAGCGTGTGCGCGAGCGCGGCGAGGTCCTGGTCGTCGGTGACCGCCTCGGCCAGCTCGGCGGCGTACAGCCCGAGCAGTCGGCCGTCGTCGCCGGAGATGACCACGAGCTGCGCCGCGCCGAGCGGCCGCGACTCGGGCACCGCCGCCTTGAACAGCCGCGTCTGCGGTTGGTCGAGGTACTCCTGGAGCACCGTGTGCGCGTTGGTACCGCCGAACCCGAACGACGAAACGGTCGCGATGCGCGGGGCCGACGAAACCCACGGGACCGGGGCCGTCGGCACGTCGAAGAAGCCGGGGTACGCCGCGATGTCGGGGTGCGGCGCCTTCCAGTTCGCCAACGGCGGCACGGTCTTGTGGTGCAGCGCGAGCAGCGCCTTCATCAGGCCGGCGATGCCGGCGGCCGACATCGTGTGGCCGACGTTGGCCTTGGCGGACCCGATGTAGACCGGCGATCCGCGACCTGCGAACGAGGTGCGCAGCGCGGTGAGCTCGGTGCGATCGCCCACGGCGGTGCCCGTGCCGTGCGTTTCGACGTACCCGACGTCGCGGGGGCCGATCTGGGCGTCTTCCCAGGCGGTGGCGATGACCGCCTCCTGGCCGTCGGCCCGGGGGGACATCGGGCCGTCGCCCTTGCCGTCGTTGTTGCACGCGGTGCCGCGGATCACGCCGTAGACGCGGTCGCCGTCGCGCACGGCGTCGTCCAGGCGCTTGAGGGGGCAATCCGGTCTACGACTGGCCCGCTCATGTGCACGAGGGTTTCGCGTGGTGGCGCGCCCGCATCACGCACCAGCTGCAGGCGCTCGACGTGCTGCGCATCGATCACTTCCGCGGCCTG
>SXOM01000149.1 GCA_005776735.1 Pseudomonadota bacterium | reverse complement strand
GGTGAGCGTGCGCCCGTACAGCCGCGCCATCTTGTAGTCGCTCACCCCCGCGGCGATCACCAGATCCACGAGCCCGGCGCCCGACTGGTAGCACCCCGGGCATGCGACCACGCTGTTGACCACCGAGTCCTGGAACACCGCACCCGCGCCGTCCCACGCCAGCTCCCACTGCGCCGAGTCGAGCGACATGCACGAGGTGTCCGTGTAGTCGCAGGTGACGGACGAAGGGTCCGTCGTGTCCCACCCCGCGTCGGTGGCCTCGGGGAGCACCCGCCACAAGAAGTTGCCGGCCAGCATCAGGTCGTACGCGGAGCCGGAGGTGGCGCCGTTGTACGCAAACACCGCGTCGTGCGTGCCCGCACCCGCCCAGTCCTCCAACAGCGGCTCCGCCTCGATGAACGACCCGACCGCGTCGACCGCGGCCCGACGCCCCTCGGCGTGGATGGACCCGTAGTAGAAGTCCATGTCGTCCTTGGTCCACCCCTGGAACGGCCGCCACGGCGTCGCGGCGTCGACCACGTCGGCCACCAGCGTCCGAAACGTCCGGACGCAGCCGTAGTCGCGCTTCAGGTCCGGCAGCGGGTAGAACGCGAACAGCCACTCCCCGTCCGGGTCGACCGCGATCGAGGACAGCTCGTAGCCCTCCGTGGCCGCGCCGCGCGGCGGCACCAGCTCGCCGTAGGTGGTCGCGCCGGCGTTGCCCACATCCGTACAGTTGTCCTCGTGCGGCGCCGCAGCCTCGTAGTCGTAGTACATCGAGCTCGTGGCGGCGCCGTAGTCTTCGCCCCAGTCGGGCATCAGGTCCGCGGTGTCGTCGTCGGTGTCCACGATGGTCGCCGACACGGTGGAGTCGCTGAACAGCCCGCTGGCCTCGACCCTGTACACCGTCGACTCGCCCGTGCTGCACGCCGTGCTCGACGTGGCCCGCCGCCCCCCGTCCGCCACGTAGAACACCCCCGCCACCAGCGGGTCGGCCTCGATGTCCCGCACGTCGCCCGCCCACACCGCGTCGGCGTCGCTCGACACCGGCACGCAGTCGTACACCGTGGCCGCGTCGAAGTCGGCCGGACACAGGTACAGCGCCGCGTCGTCGCTCGTCGCCATCAGCGGACGATACCCCACCAGGACATAGGTGCCCCCGCTGTCCACCGCCAACGCCGACGGAATCCCCGTCGGCGGCAACGACCCGTTGAAGCTCTGCGCCGCCACCGCCGCCCCGCCCTTGGTCCAGGTGTACAGCCCCGTGGTGTCGGGGTCCGAGCTCGCGATGAGGAAGCTCGTGTCGGTCGTGTCGCTCGGCTCGTGCAGGATGAGCTGCCCCGACGCGATGGGCTTGTCGTCCAGGTTGCCACAGTCGTCGACGTGTTTGCTCGCGCCGAGCCCGCCCCCGGCGCTGGTCCAGAGCTGCTCGGTCGAGTCCAGGTTGTCGGTGTAGTACAGACCGCCCCCGTCGGCGTCGTCCTTGCCCCCCGTCAGCACCAGCACCGTCTGCGTTGCCAACGAAGACTCGTCCCGCGCCCACACCTCCCACACGCCGAGCTCCCCGCCGTCGAGCCACTGCTCCGCCATCCCGTTCGCGGGGTGCCAACTCACCCCGTCGTCGGTCCACCCGAAGCCGCCGACGTCGCTCCCCACGAACTGCAACAGCCCCGGAGCCCCGGTACTGTCGAGGCTCGAGCGGACCACCGACTGGCGCCCCATACCGGGCAGGCCCATCGTGCTCGCCTGCGCCGAAACGTCGAACAGGGGGCCGAGCAGCGCCGGCCCGTTCGCGATCGTGAGCCAGTCCACGTCGACGGTGCCCGCGCCCGTCGTGCACCCGATCTTCACGTCCGTCACGACGTCACCCGGGCGCAGCCCCGTCGAGGTCGCTGGGTCGTACTTCCACGTGAGCACCTTCGTCCCCGAACCGACGAAGCTCTTCGACGTCGCCGCCATCGTCGACGAGGTGACCGTCACGTCGCACGGAGGCCCCGCGTACGCCTTGACGTGCAACATCACCGTGAACTCGCCCGACTCGAACGTGAAGTCGTCGTCCATCGTCACCTCGGCCGACGCGCCCCGCGTGAACCGCAGCACGCTGTCGCCGCCGCCCATCGTCGCCAGCGCCGCGCCCGCCCCGAGCGTGAACTCCGTCGAGAAGATCGGCGCGAACGACGTCGTGTACGCACGATGCGCCAACACCGAGTCGTCGCAGTCCTGGTCTACCTCGTCGGCGGGATCTTCCGCCGCGCTCGGATGGACCGTGGCGTCCCCATCGTCACAGTCCGCCGGCGTTGCCGTCGTGTCCCACCCGTCACCGTCCGCGTCCGCGGCGGCGGCGGACCCCGGAACCATCACGCCGAACGCAAGAACGGCAGGAAGGAAGAAGGAGGAAGGAGGAAGGAAACGCGCATAACATCACCCCTCGGCCAACCGCACCGTATCCCGACGATCGGCGAGCGCCACCACGCTGCGAAACTTCTGCACTCGCCGCGCCGCGCGCCGAAAGCCCCCCGCCCGCACCGTAGCGGGCCGCGCGCCCGCACACGCCCGACGAGCGGCCGGTCGCGGCGCGGCCCCCCGACGCTACATCTTGGTCGCGGTGAACCCGGCGGCGGTGACCGCGGCGACGAGCGCGTCGACCTTGGTCTTCTTGTCGTCGTAGCCGACCTCGGCCACGCCGGTCTCGTAGCTGACGGTGGCGCCCGTGACGCCCTGCACACCCTGGAGCGCGGCGGTGATCTTCTCGGCGCAGGCACCACAGTGCATGCCGCCGACCTTGAGCTTGGCGATGGTGGAGCCGGCCGGGATGGCGGCGGGGGCCGGAGCGGTCGCAGTGGCGCCCGCCATCGGACACGAGGAAGAGTCGCAGCCCTTGTCGCCACAGGCGAACGCGGGGGCGAGGAGGGAGACGAGCAGGACGATCATGGAAGCCTCGGAATCGCCGGAGGCGTACCACCCGGGTCCGGCCACGGCCAGGGCCGAGGGTGCCCCGGACGGTCACACTTCGTCGCCCGGAGGCGCCGGCCGGCCGCCCGGGAAGCCACGGCGCGGGTTGCGGTTATGATCGGCGGCTGACGCCTTCGGAGGTCACGTGCTCCTGCTCCTCTCCATCACCCTCGCCGACGCCAAGAAGCCCAAGGCGCCGCCGCCGCTCCCCGTGGACGCGTGGGGTCACGAAGAGGGGATGAAGGCCGACTGTTTCTACGCCGCCGACTTCGAGAAGCTGGCCGAGGGAGATCGCAAGATGGCCCGACAGCGCGCGCTGGAAGAGATGAAGAAGCAGTGGCAGGGCCTGCGCGAAGACGACGTGCACATGGAAGAGACGGTGATCGACGACCTCGAGACCACCCTGCTCGGCCGGCCCGAGCTCATCGAGTCGGTGGTCAAGGCCAACCTCGACCAGTGCAAGGCGTTCATGAAGAGCGGCGACCTCGCGGTGTGGAAGGGGTGGATGAACCCGCTCGCCGCCAAGCTCACCGCCGGCGAGTGCATGTCGCCGCTCATCGACACGATGTTCGACTACCTCGAGATCAGCCGCCCGTTCTTCCGGAGCGTCACCGTCTGCAAGGGCGACCGCGTGCGGATCAGCGCCACGGTGAAGGACCGCTACCGCATCGCCGACAAGGGCGAGTGGATCACCGTCGAGGGCACGGCCGAGAAGGCCACCGCCGCCGACATGCCGTGCAACATCGAAGGGTGCAACGTCGGCATGCTCGTCGGGAAGTTCACCGGCGACGACGGCATCGAGACCACCTTCCCCATCGGCGCCGAGCACGACTTCCTCGCGCCGGGCAACGGACAGCTCTCGTGGTCGGTCAACGACACCACCTGGTACGACAACAAGTACTTCAAGAACGCCGCGATCGAAGATCGGGTGGCGATCACCGTCGAGCCGGCGAACTGAGGTGGCCCGTCGTCGGACGACCTCGCCCCTGAGGCGGGTCCTCTTCGCCTTGGCGCCGTTGGTGTTGCTCGCGGTCGGCCTGGAGGCCTACCTGCGCGGGACCGGGTGGCCGCAGTTGCCGCCCGGGGCCTCCGAAGATTTCACCCATCGGGACGTGTACTGGGTCGAGCCGGCGAACGGGGCGCTCGTGTCCAAGCCCCACAAGGAGACCGGAGGGAGCTTCCGGGTCAGCACCGACCAGAACGGGCTCCGCGCGCCGCTCCACACCGAGCAGAAGCCCGCGGGGGCGTTTCGCGTGATGACGCTCGGCTGCTCCACCACCTTCGGGTGGGGGGTCGACGACGCGGACAGCTACCCGGCCCAGCTCGAGACGATCCTCAACGCCGAGGGCCACCCGGTCGAGGTGATCAACGGCGGCCAGCCGGGGTACTCGAGCTTCCAGGGCTTGTGGCTGTGGGAGCGCGCCCTCCAGAAGTACGCCCCCGACGTGGTGATCTTCGGGTACCTGGTCCAGGACAGCCGCACGGTCGCCTACAGCGACCGCAGCCAGGCGGTCCTCCAGGGCAACGCCGACTTCCTCAAGTCTTCGCTGCTCCACCAGATCAAGGGCTACCTGTTCGTGAAGGAGCTCGTCGACACCTGGCGCTCCGAGCAGAAGGAGCACGGGGACACCCCGCGCATCCCGCCCGAGGAGTACGTCGAGAACATCCGGACGTTCAAGGGCCTCGCCGAGGGCGTGGGCGCGCGGTTCGTGCTCTTCGGCTTCCCGCTCGAGCGCAGCGGCTACACCGAGGGGCACCGCACCATCCTGCACGCGGCGGCCGAGGAGCTCGGCGTGCCGATCCACGACCCGCAGCCGGAGATGGAGCGCCGCACCGCGAGCGAGACCTTGTACTTCCCGCAGGACCGCGGCCACGCCAACGCGGCCGGGAACAAGGTGATCGCGCAGGGCATGGCACAGTTCCTCGTCTCCTCCGGGTTGGTGAAGTAGACTCGCCTCGATGCGTGACTCCGCCCTCATCCTCCTGACGCTCAACGAGATCGACGGCCTGCGGGCCCTGTGGGACCGGCTCCCGGTGGGCGAGTTCCGCGAGGTCGTGGGCCTGGACGGTGGCAGCACCGACGGCACCCAGGAGTTCTTCCGCGAGAAGGGGGTGCCGGTGGTCGTGCAGCCCATCCGGGGGCGGGGCGTCGCGTTCCGGTGCGCCGCCGAAGCGTGCTCCAGCGAACGGCTCGTCTTCTTCAGCCCCGACGGCAACGAAGACCCCGACGACATCGTGCGCCTGGACGACTGCCTCATCGCCGGCGCCGACGTCGCCATCGCCCGCCGGTTCGGGCCGGGTGCGGTCAACGAGGAGGACGGCGAGCTGCTCAAGCTGCGCGCGCGCGTGAACGACACGCTCAGCCAGCTCGCGAACCGCCTGTTCTACGACGGCCCGCGGGTCTACGACACGATCAACGGGTTCCGCGCCCTGCGCCGCAGCGCGCTGTTGGAGCTGGACACGACGGTGAAGCGGTTCCCGATCGAGTACCAGATCACCATCCGCTCGATGCAGCGCGGGTGGCGCATCGACGAGGTGCCGACCAAGGAAGGCCAGCGCATCGGCGGCGAACGCAAGGCGGCGTCGTGGCCGGTGGGCGTCGACCACCTCAAGGTCCTGTTGACCGAGCTCCCGCACAGCAAGCTCTTCGCCCGCGCCTGAGCCGCCACCGCGCGGCCACCGCCGCGCCCACCCAGGCGGCGGCCGCCCCGTCGCCGGCGCACCCGCACGGGGGCGGCGCCGTCGGGTTTGGCGCGGGCACAGGGTCGGGGCACCGGCCCACCTCGGCGTCCAGGTCGTCGCAGTCGTCCGCCACGGCGACGCCGTCGCCGTCCTGGTCGTCGTCGATCCCGTCGCAGTCCTGGTCGACCCCGTCGTACCAGAACTCGGTGCCGTCGGGGCGCACCAGGGCGTCCTCGTCGTCGCAGTCGTCGAGGGTGGTGTAGCCGTCGCGGTCCCCGTCGAAGAACGGCCCCGCGTCGGGGCCGCCCCACGCCCCGATGTCGGCGCGCGAGCCATCGGCGTCGAGCGCCGCGGGATCGCCTGCGTCGACCCACACGCTGTCCCGGCGCAGGTGCAGGTCGGCCGCGTCGGGCGCCGCCGGCCAGTCGACCAGCGCCAGCGGCCCCTCCACCGCGTCGGGAGCGCCGGCGTCCGGCGCCGCCTCGAAGCCGCACCAGCGGCAGCTCGCCGCCCCCACGAGCACGGCGCCGTCGTGCTCTCCGAAGCCGAGCCCCTCCAGACTCGGCGCTTCGCCCTCCACCACCACCGCGCTCCCGGTGCCGCCCACCAGCGTGCTGTACCCCCAGCGCAGCCCGCCGGCGTCCACCAGGTGCACCAGCGCCGGGGCCACGCCGCCGATGAGCTCGACGTTGGTGACGACGCTGCCCGGGGCGGGGTCGGCGACCGCGAAGACCGCGTCGGACGCCACCGGCGCCTCCACGCGCAGGCGGGCCACCTCGACGTAGGCCCCGTGCACGTCGAGCACGGCGCCGTCGGGCGCACGGATGGAGCTGTCGTGCCACCGCAACCCCCCGGCGACCACGCGGACCAGCGCTCCCGCGGGCGCGGCACCGACCCCCTCGACGCCCGCGAGCACCACCTCGGACCCCTCGGCGACGACGAGCGCCCCGCCCCCTTCGGCCACCAACCCGTCGACCTCCAGCGCGCCGCCCGTCGCCGCGAAGAGGACCTCCGCGCCGACCGCGACCAGCGACGTCCCCACCAACGCCCCCCCGTCGAGCACCACGCCGGACTGGTCGAACGTGACCTCGCGCAGCTCGACCACGCTGTCGGTGGCCACGACCGCCGCGCCCGCGCCGAAGGTGCTCCCCACACAGGAGACCGACGCCGCCTCGGCCCCCAGCTCCGCGGCCCAGACGCTGCCGAGGTCGTCGAGCCGTGCGCCCGCGCCGAGCCACACGTCCCCGCCCTCCGGCGCCGTGTTCCCGCTGAACGCGACGTCCTGGAGCAGCAGCTCGGCGCCCGGCGCCACCGCGACCGCTCCCCCCGCGACCGCGCCGACGTTGTCGGAGAAGGTGCTGTCCGAGACGACCGCCGAAGCGCCGGGGGCCAGCCACACCGCGCCGGCGTCGCCCCCGTTGCCCGAGAAGGCCCCACCCTCGACGGTCAGCGACGCGCCGGCGTCGACCACCAGCGCCCCGGCCCGCCCGCCGCTCCCGCCGCCCATCGCCGTGTCGGCGATCACCGCCACCGCGTTGTCGCCGACGCGCACCGCGCCGTCCGGAGCGATCCCCCCGGCGAACGTGCACCCGTCGAGTCGCAGCTCGCCCGCCGCGAGGTCGACCCCCCACGCGACCGCGCCGCGCCCGTCCACGAAGCTCACCGAGACCAACGACGCCGTCCCGTTGTCCAGGTACACCGCGCCGCCGCCGGTCGCGCTGCCGACCGCTTCGAACACCGAGTCTTCGACGTAGAGATCGGACCGGTCGTAGGTGGTCACCCCCGCGCCCCCGTCGTTGCGGAGCGTGAGCCCCTCCAGCCTCACGTCCGCGCCCCACAGCGTGAGCAGGCTCGGCTCCCCGACACCGTCGAGGAGCACCGTGCCAAGCCCCTGCACCGCGCGGATCGTCAGGTGGCGCGCGCGCACCTCGAGCGTACCCCGGTAGGTCCCGGGGTACACCAGGAGCACGTCGCCGGCGCGCGCGACGTCGATCGCGTCCTGGACCTGCGCGTAGTCGCCGCTGCCGTCCTGCGCGACGACGATGGTTTCGCCCCGGGCCAGGGCCACCAGGAGGAGCATCGGACCCAGGATAGCCGTGGGCGATGCGCCGCGCCCACTTCCTCGTCGGGCGCAGTCCGGTGCGCATCGCGGCACGGTGCGCGCACCGGTCGCGAGCGGTTAGCCGGCTGGACCTTGCCTCGCTTCTCGCGCCCCCCGCCCCGACGTCGTCCGTCGGTCGTCGCCATCGGCAACTTCGACGGCGTGCACCTCGGCCACCGCGCGGTCCTCCGCGAACTGTTCGCGGCGGCCGCGCGCCACCATGCCCGCGCGTGCGTCCTCACCTTCGATCCGGCGCCGACGGCGGTCGTCGCGCCCGAGCGGCACCAGCCCCGCATCCAGACGCGCACCGCACGCGTGAACGAGCTGCGTGCCGCCGGCGTGCACATCGTGGTGGTCGAGCCGTTCACGCCCGAGTTCGCGGCGCAGTCGGCCGAGCAGTTCGTCAACGACGTGCTGCTCGACCGGCTCGACGCGTACGCGCTGGTGGTCGGGCACGACTTCCGGTTCGGCAACATGCGCGCGGGCGACGCCGCGTCGATCCGCGCGATCGCCCCGACGATGGAGCTCATCGAGGTCCCGGCGCTCCGCGACGAGAGCGGGCCGATCTCGTCCAGCCGCATCCGTCGGGCGGTCGCCGCCGGCGAGGTGGAGCAGGCGGCGCGCCTCCTCGGCCGCCCGTTCAGCCTGTCCGGCCTCATCGTGCACGGCGACCAACGCGCGCGCACCCTCGGGTTCCCCACGGCCAACCTCGTGGCCGAAGAGGAGCTGCGCCCCGCCTACGGTGTGTACGCGGGCCACGTCGACCTGCGGTGGGGGCCGCCCGCCAAGGCCGTCATCAACGTCGGGGTGCGCCCGACCGTCGGCGGCGAGAAGTACCTGGTCGAAGCGCACATCTTCGGCTTCGCCGGCAACCTGTACGGCCGCACCGCGCGGGTGATGCTGGAACATCGCCTGCGCGACGAGCGGAAGTTCCCCTCGCTCGATGCGTTGGCTGCGCAGATCCGCGAGGACGCGGCGCAGGCGGTGGCCGTGCTGGGATGATCACCGGGCGCACGCGAGTGTACGCGTTGGTGGGCCACCCGATCCGCCACAGCCTGTCGCCGGCCATGCACAACGAGCTGTTCCGACGGCTCGGCATCGACGCGGTGTACGTGGCGCTCGACGTGCGGCCCGAGCGCGCCGACGAGGTCGGGCCCGCGATCCGCACCCTGGGCCTCGCGGGCTGCAACCTGACCGTGCCGTTCAAGGAGCGCGTCCTGCCGGCGCTGGACGGCGTGTCGGCCGAGGCGGCGTGCGCGGGGGCGGTCAACGTCGTGCTCAACGAAGAGGGGCGGCTGGTGGGCCACAACACCGACGGCGAGGGGTACCTCCGCGCGCTGCGCGAAGAGCTCGGCGTCGACGTGTCCGGGCGGCGGTGCGTGATCCTCGGCGCCGGCGGCACCGGCCGCGCGGTGGGCGCGGCGCTCGCCGCGGCGGGGGTCGCTTCGGTCACCTGGCTCAACCGCACCGAAGCGCGGGGCGCCGCCGCGATGGAGGCCATCGCGCCGCGCTTCTCGGGGGTGCGGTTCGCCGCCGGGCCGCTCGCTGCCGAAGCGTTCGCGGCCCAGCCGTGGTCGTTGGTGGTCAACTGCTTGTCGGGCGCGGGCGTCCCCTCGGTCGTGGGTTTCCCGGTCGCGGGGCTCGCCGAAGGCGCGGTGTGGACCGACGCGAACTACTGGATGGCCGACCCGCCGCTCCTCGCGGCGTGCGCGGCGCGGGGCGTACGCATCCAGCGCGGCATCGGCATGTTGATGCACCAGGGAGCCCGCTCCTTCGAGCTGTTCACCGGGCGGTCGGTGGATTCCGACACGATCCGGGGGGTGCTCGACATCGGCGGCTGGTAGACTGCCCGCGCATGCTCGGACGTGGTCCAGAGATCCTGTTCGCGGGGCTTTTCGGCCTCTCGGTGTTCTTCGCGATGCGGGCGCTCACGCCGCGCGATCTCGAAGCCGAAGCGGCGGCGGGCGCCCTGCCCGGCGGGGTGGAGTCGGCGAAGGAGGCGGTGCTCGTCCACGCGCTGCGCCCGCTGTACAGCATCTTCCTGCCCGCCGTGCGGCCGTTCGCGGTCCCGGGGTACCGCGCGCGCATCGAGCGGCAGTTCGTGGCCGGCGGCATGGCCGGGCTCATGAGCACCGACGAGTTCCTGGCCTACAAGCTTGCGATGGCGGCGTTCTTCGAGCTGCTGTTCGGCGTGGTCTTCGGGTACCTCATCCTCGGTGCCTCCCTCCCCATCCCCGTGCACCTGGCGCTCATGCTGCTCGGGAGCTTCTTCCCGGACTTCTGGCTCTCGAGCCTGGTCGGACAACGCCAGCTCGCGATCCGCAAGAGCCTTCCGTACGTGATGGACCTGCTCACGTTGTCGGTCGAGGCGGGCCTCGACTTCATCGCGGGCGTCGGCAAGGTGTGCGAGAAGGCGAAGGCGGGCCCGCTGGTCGACGAGCTCTCGTTCACCCTGCGCGAGATCCAGGTGGGCGCCACGCGCCAGCAGGCCTTGCGCAACCTGGCGCGGCGGGTGGACATGCCCGAGCTGCGCAGCTTCGCGGCGCTGCTCATCCAGGCCGACATCCTCGGCGCGAGCATCGGGCCGGTGCTGCGCGCGCAGAGCGACCTCATCCGCACCCAGCGGTTCCAGGCGGCGGAGCGCGCCGGCGCCTACGCCGCCACCAAGCTGTTGTTCCCGCTCATCCTGTTCATCATGCCCGCGGTTTTCGTGGTCATCTTCGGCCCGATCATCCTCAACTTCGTGTACGGCGACATGGTGATCGGTGGCTGAGCTCCGGATCGAGAACCCGTCCCGCGGCCACCGCCTCGCCGCCGCCGCGCGCCACGCCGACACCGCCTGGGCGCGCGCGGTCGGCCTGTTGGGCAGCGCCGACGCCGGCGGCGGGCTCGTGATCGAGCCGTGCAGCTCGGTCCACACCTGCTTCATGCGCTACCCGATCGACGTGGTCTTCCTCGACCCCGACGACCGTGTGCTCGCGGTGTATGCGCCGCTGGTCCCGTGGCGGTTCACTCGCTGGGTGCGCGGCGCCCGGCGCGTCGTAGAGCTCGAGGCCGGCGGCGCCGGCGGCACCGCGGTCGGCGACCGCCTGGAGTTGACCCCGTGCGCTTCGTCGTAGTCCGCGGGCCCGAGCCCGCCGGCCCCTTCGAGCTCGTCCCCGGGCCCAACGTGGTGGGCCGCGACCCGACCGCCGCGGTGCGCCTGCCGAGCAAGCGGGTGTCGCGCAAACACTGCCTCGCGATCCTCGGGGACGGCGTGGTGCGCGTGCGCGACCTCGACTCGGCCAACGGCGTGGTCGACGAAGCGGGCGCCCGCCAGTCCGAGGTGGTGCTCCAGGTGGGGCAGCGGGTCCAGGTCGGCGACTTCGTCCTGCGGCTCGAAGCGCCGGCCACGCTCGACGACGACCTGGAGCTCGAGCTGCCCGACGAGCCGCCGACCGCGCTCGACGACCTCGTGCTGGAAGACGAAGACGAAGACACGCCGATCCCGAGCGGCCCGATGCCGGTGCTGCGCAACCTCGGCCGCGCCGCGCCCGACCCCGGCCGCGCCACGATCGACCAGTCCTCGTCGCTCCTGCAGCGCCCTGCGCGCGCGCCGCGGCCGGCCGCGAAGAAGCCCGCCGCCCCCGCGGCGCCCGC
>SXOM01000148.1 GCA_005776735.1 Pseudomonadota bacterium | reverse complement strand
GCGCCGCTCACCAAAATACTGCTCGAAGTTCGACATCGCCACGCTCACCGACCTGAGCCGGTGCAGCCAGACCCTCGCGGTTCGGCGTGCCGCCGTTGTGCCAAACGCCGCCCCTCGGCCGCCGGTTCGGTGACGCGGCGGGTGACGGGTCGGGTGGAATTGGCCGAGCGGAGCGCGGGGTCGCCGCTTGCGGCGACCCCGCGGGGGAGCGAGCGCCAATTTCACCCGGCCCGGCAGGACCCGGGGGTGACTTCGTTTCTGTGTCCGCCCCACGCCAGGCGTTTGCCCCCGCCCCGAGGACGCCGACCCGCGCCCCGGGTCGCCGCGTCTTGCCCGGCGCGCCCGGAGCGCCCGGAGCGCCACGAAGCCCTACGGGATGGCGATGACGAACTCTTCGTCCACGATGACGCCCGGCCACGGCCCCGCGTAGGTGCCATCGTAGCAGGAGTGGTCGGGGCACGCGCTGAAGCACACGCCAGCGTTGAGGTCCTGCGACTGGCCGGTGCCCCAATGCAGGACCAGCGGGTCGAGCATCGCGTCGCACGAGTTCTGGTCGACCGCGGTGACGTGGAGGACATCCCCGGCCTTCGCCTCGAACTTCAGCGGCGGGAGCGTGTCCTTGGTGTCGTTGTCGTCGGCGAAGACCACGACCCCGTTGAGGTGGAGGGTGACGTCGTCGTCGACCTGGAAGTAGTCGTACTCGGTGGGGCCGCCCGAGAGCACGTACTGTAGCGGCTCCTCGGCCTCCCACACCTTCACGGTGGTCGAGTCCGAGCCCTTCTCGCCTTCGCTGTCGAAACAGCGCAGCTCCACCTCGACGTCGCCGATTGGGAGCTCCACCGACGCGGCCAGGCTGCCGTCGAACGCGACGGTCGCGTCGGCGCTGAGCCGCGAACCGTTCGCGTACCAGCCGCAGATGAGGTTGGTGACCGCCTCGTCGGCGTCGTACACCTGCCCGGTGAGCGTGACCAACTGGGTGTCGAGGAAGTACTCGCCCACGTCCGGCTCGGTGAGCTCGACATACGGGGGTTCGTTCTCCAACGGATCGTCGATCGTGTTGCCCTTGAGCTGCACGGCTGCCGTGGGGTCGTCGGGGTCGTTGGAGGTGAACCGGAGCTCGCCCACCCACTCGGCGATGTCGGGCGGGGCGAAGGTGATCGCCACCTGGAACGAGAAGCCGGTGCGCACGGTGTACGGCTCGGCCCAGTCTTCGGGGAACGCTGCGGTGTACGCGCCGGCCTCGGCCCCCGGGAAGACCGCGTTGGCGATGCGGAGCGTGCCGGTGCACCCCGCCCGGACGTCGAAGGTCTTGGTGACCGACTCGCCGGGCGCGACCGTGCCGAAGAACAGGAGCTCGGGATCGATGTCGATACACGGCTTGACCCCGAGCCCGGTGAGGGTGACCGGGACCACCGGCGTGTCCGTCTGGTTGGTGCTCACATCCAGCGTGCCCCAGTCTTCGCCCTCGACGTCGGGCGCGTACTGCACGACCAGGAGCCCCTCCTCGTGCGCCGCGAGCTCCTCGGGCCAGGAGATGATGTTCAGGTCGACCGAGGACCCCGCTTGGAGTGCGGCGCCGTCGATGCGGAGGGTGCCGAGCCCCTCGTTGCGCACGACCGCGCCCACCTCGGCGTAGGTGCCGAGCACGACCTCGCCGAAGTCGACCGTGGCCGGCTCCACCACCAGTTCGGGCTCGGCCACGTTGAGCTGTTGATCGGGATCGCAGCCTACGAGGAGCAGAGGGAGGAGCGCGTGCATGGCGGAAGGGTCGCTATATACGGGCCCGACGAGGAGGGGCAAGTGTTCGAGGGGCCGAACGCCGTGCGGGCACGGCTTTGGGCGGCGGCGAAGGCCGATCCGGAGCGGCTCGCGGCAGCCGCGCACGCGCTGTGGGGCCGCGCGCCCGAGGCCGACGAGTGGCCCGAGCTCCTGGACTTCGTCTCGGTCGAGTGGCTCGACGACGAGGGGTACACGCTCGCGGAGCGTACGGAGTCGTGCGGGGCGGCGTGGGCGCGCGGCGTACGGACGAGCGTGTGGGTGATCGACGCGGTCTCGCCCGGCCAGCTGCGCGTCCGCGACCTGGAAGACGACGCCGAGCTCGACGTGCGCGTGCCCGACGTGCTCTGCACCGAGGTCGAACGGCGTACCGTGCTCAAGGCGCGGGTGGTGCCGTGGGACGGCGCCTTCGCCTTCTTCGGCGACCCGGCGTCCTACGGGGTGCACGGCGTCCTCGCACGCATGCAGCTGCTCGCCGACTGGCGCGCCGGCCCCGAGCCGAGCTGCCACACCGCGCTCGCGGCGCGCCGGGCCGCGTTCGCCACCCAGCGCGACCAGCACCGCCTGTGGGTCGAGACGTTCGGTGCCGACCTGGTGCGGTTCCCCGACGCGGACGCCCTCGAGCGCGCCCTGGCGGCGTTCCTGGGGCGGCTTCGGGAGGCCGCGCCCGCGCCGCGCCGTCCGGCCACCGGGATGGAGGCGCTCCGGGTGGAGCTCCGGCTCGCGGACGACCTGCGGAGTCGGCCGCCGGCGGTGTGGTTCGACGCGGTCCACGGGGTCGCGTTCCTGCCCGCCGACGAGGCGCCGGCTGCGGCAGATCGTCGCGCTCACCCCGGTCGCAGCGTGCCCGCCGAGCCCTCCGTGCTCCCCGGCGTTGACGACGACATCTGAGCAGGAACGTGGCTTCGTGGCGCGATTGAGGCCAATGTGTTAGCAGGCGCGGCATGTCTTCGGTGTCGTCGCCAGAGCCCGGCGCTGCGCGTATCTATGTGCGCGCCTCCAGCGGCGTTCAGTCGCGCGAGGGGATGAATTTCGGGCGACTGGTGTGGGTCGAGGGGGTTCGCCTGCATCTGCAGGTCGACGTGAACCTGCGCCCCCTCGAACCCGTCACCCTTCGGGTCGACCTCTCCCCCGCGCCGGGCACGGCGTTGGTCTCGGCCGAGGTCATGCGGGTGCTCGCGGGCACGGCCACCGAGCCGCAGGCCTACCTCCTGCGCGTCACCGAGATCGCCAGCGACGATCGCCTGCGCTGGCGGCAGTTCCTCACCGCGAAGTCCAAGGGCGGCACCCTGAGCGATCTGAGCGACGTCCGCGACTCCACGGGCGCGCTCCGCAGCAGCTACACCGCCACCGCCGAGCGCGAGCGTGCCGCCGCCGTCGCCCGGATGAGCGGGGCGTCGAGCTCGCCGCCCCTGCCGCGGTCGCAGGCTTCGTCCACCTTCTCGAGCACATCTTCGGGCCCCAACAACAACCGCGCCGCGATGCGCGACGCGCTGCGCTCCGCGATGTCGGGTGCGCCGCGGCCGCCCGACCCCGCGCCGACCCCCGGCGCAGCGCCCGGCCGCTCGGTGGCGC
>SXOM01000147.1 GCA_005776735.1 Pseudomonadota bacterium | reverse complement strand
GACCGGCGCCGCCGACGGGAGCGCCGCGTCGACGAAGCAGGCCGCGCGCAGTCCGAGCCACGGGCCGTACTCGGGGTGCAGCAAGAGGCCGAGCCGGGAACGGCCGCCGAGCCCCGCGAGCCACCCGAGGGTGCGGAAGTCCACAAGCGGCGACGCGTCGGCCGCAGCGTACACCCAGCGGCGGCGGGTGGCGCCGAGGTGGGCGTCGGCGGCCTGCACCGCGCGGCGGACGAACGCATCGAGCGGATGGGCCTCGTCGGCCAGGTGTGCGGGCGTGGCGGCCACGTCGGCGAGCAGCGCATGCCACAACGCCGGCCCACCGGAGCCGAAGACCACGATCGCGCGCGCGCCCGGGAGCACCGCGTCGGCTCGCTTCTCGGGGGGGACGTGCGCATCCCAACGCGCGGGGTCGGCCACGCCCCAGGCGTTGAGTCCCTGGGCCGCGAGGCCGGTGGTGAGCGCCGCCAGGTCCATCGACAGAACGTACCACGTGGAATCCGCCGTCGGCCTCCGCTGCCCGGGGGAGCGGCGGGGCGGCGGTTAGACTGCCCCCGCGTGGACGATCCGGTCTTCATCCTCGGCACCGAACGATCGGGGTCCAACCTGTTGCGCCTCATCCTCGACGCACACCCGCACATGGTCGTGCCGCACCCCCCGCACGTCGTCCGCTACTTCGCCCCCTTGGAGGCTCGGTACGGGGACCTCCGGGAGCCGGCGCGCCTGCGCGGGCTGGTCGAGGACGTGCTGGCGCTGGTCGCCGCCCACATCCACCCCTGGCCGTGGATCCCCGCGCCCGAGGCGGTGATCGAGCGGGTCGAGGCCCCCTCGGTGATGGGGGTCTACGTGGCGCTGCACGAGGCGCTGCGGGCGCACGTCGGGAAGGCGCGCTGGGGCTGCAAGAGCACGTTCATGGTGGAGCACGTGCCCGCGCTGCGGGCGCTGCGGCCGGGCGCCCGCTTCTTGTGGTTGCACCGGGATGTGCGCGACGTCGCCGCCTCGTCGAAGGAGTCGGTCTTCTCCACGTTCGTGCCGGCGTTCACCGCGCGGTTGTGGGTGAGGCAGCAGGCGCTCGCCGCCGCGGCCGAAGCGGGCGGCGGTGTGCTGCGCGTGCCGTACGAAGCGCTCGTGGCCGACGCCGAGGGCCAGGTGCGCCGCATCTGCGCGTTCCTCGACGAGCCGTTCGCCCCGGAGATGCTCCGCTGGTTCGAGGGGGAGGCCGCGCGCACGTCGGCGTCGTTGTCCGAATCGTGGCGGCACACCGCCGCGCCGATGCAGTCCAGCCGGCTCGCGCGCTACCGGAAGGACCTCTCCGCGACCGAGGTCGCCGAGGTGGAGGAGCTCGCCGGCGCGACGATGGTGCAGCTCGGCTACGCGCCGGAGGGCCCCGCGCAGGCGCCGCCGTCCGGCCTCGCCGCCGGCCTCCGCGAGGTCCGGTGGGCCGTCGAGGACGACGTGCTCGCCCTGCGCGTCGAGCTGCGCTCGGCGGTGCGCGACCGCAACGTGCGCCTGCGGTGGCGGCGCTACTGGCTCATGCAGCGCATCCGGGCGCGGCTGGTGCTGCGTGGCCGTTGATGTCGGGGCGGTGCGCGAACGGGTGGCGGCGCTACGCGCCGGGCTCCCGGCGCCCGACGTGCGGGTCGCGCGCGAGGTGGTCGTGGTCGCGTCCAGCTCGCGCGGCGGCAGTTCCATCTTCGCCGAGGTGCTGCGCCGGAGCCGCGCGCTCCTGCACTTTCGGGCCGAGGTCAACCCGCAGCTCCGGCTCTACGGTTGCGAGGGCGGCGACGACGACGCGCTCGCACCCGGGCACCCGGTCCCCCCCGGCCTGGGGACCGCCCTCGGGGCGGACTGTGGGCAGCCCACCGATCGCCTCGACGACGACGAGGCGATCACCACCTTCGCGCGCGAGATCGCCGCGCGCCTGGTGCTCCAGTGGCCCGACCTCGACGTGGCGGCGCCCGAGGTGGCCGACGACGTGCGCCGGGTGCTCGCCGAGCGCTGGGCGGCGGCGTGGGCGCCCGGCCACTTCGCCGACGCGTCGGACTTCTACGTGCGCCTCCTCGCGCGCTTCGCGGCCCGTTGGCCCGCCTTCCACCCCGCCGCCTACGACGTGGATCGTGAGCGGGTCGCGGGCACGGGGCCTGCCGGCGCCTACTGCCCCGGGCGGCTCGTCGAGGAGCCGCCGTTCGTGCTGCCCCTGCCGTGGCGCCACCCCACGGAGGCGGAGCTTCGCGCCCGACCGTTGGTGATCAAGACGCCGAGCAACGCCTACCGCCTGGGGTGGCTCCGGCGCCTCTTCCCCGACGCGCGGGTGCGGGTGCTCCACCTCGTGCGCAACCCGGCGGCGAGCATCAACGGCCTCTACGACGGCTGGCGCTTCCCCGGCTTTCACAGCCATGACGTCGGTGGGCTGGCCATCCAGGGCTACTCCGACGTGGTGGCGGGCGGCGACCGGTGGTGGAAGTTCGACCGCCCGCCGGGGTGGCGGGCGCTCACCTCGGCCCCGCTGGAGCGGGTGTGCGCCGCGCAGTGGTCCGGCGCCCACGCGGCCGTGCTCCGCGACGGGGACGGCGACCGGCACTGCCTGCGCTTCGAGGACGTGGTCGGGGCGCGCCACCGTCAGGAGCGCGCCATGGGCGAGCTCGCCGACTGGCTCGGCCTGCCGGTGCACGACGAGCTGGCGGCGGTCCTGCACCGCGGCCTGCCGGCGGTGATGGCGACGCACCAGCCGCGGCACCGCCGCTGGTTCGCGCGCGCTGGCCTGCTCGAGCCGGTGCTCGCGCTCCCCGAGGTGCAGTCCGTGCGCGAAGCGCTCGGCTACCCCGAGGACCGGAGCGCGTGGGAGTGAACGTCGACCCGTGGAGCGCGCCGCGCGCCCGCCTCGATCGAGGCCCGGACGGTCGCGGCGCGGCGCCCTACAGGTGCTCGTTCATGAACACGTAGACCTCGCCCTCCTTGGAGGAGCTGCTCGACAACTTCTCGGGGTCGCCCGCGGCGAAGTCGGCCTGGCCGTCGCCGTTGACGTCGGCGGCGCGCGGGGACATGCCCCAGCCGAGCAGCCCGTTGTCGTTGTCGCTGAGGCCCGACATGAACGCGCCGTACACGTCTTCGATCGCGTAGGACGCGCCGGTGCAGCACAGCTCGGACGCGACGTACATCACCGCGCCGTAGCTCTCGTCGGGGAGGCCGAAGAACATGTCGTCGATGCCGTCGCCGGTGAAGTCGCCGCCGCGACGGAGCACTTCGATGTCCTCGGTGCTCGAGTCCCACGTGTAGGTGACCAGGGAGTCGGCGGTGTCGACGTGGGTGGACTCGAGGTACGCGCCGCCCGCGAAGGCGTACAGCGCGGTGTCCTGCTCATACACCCACAGCTCGGGGATGCCGTCGCCGGTGAGGTCGTCGCCCGCCTGGGTGGCGAACCCGAAGTTTTCGCTGCTGCTGCCGTACCCGATGGTGGTGGACACGCTCGAGAAGTTCTGGCTGCCGCTGAACCGGCTCGAGTCGCCCCAGACGATCCAGGCCGCGCCCGAGTCGGTGCTCGGGGAGTCGACGGTGCCGTCGGAGAAGAGCAGGTCCTGGTGGCCGTCGCCGTTGAGGTCGGCGCCCGCCGGCATGTTCCGGTAGAAGACGTCGGAGGAGCCGCTGTAGCTCCACTGGGCGTCGGTGCTGGACAAGCTGATGGCGCCGCTGCCGCCGCCGTACTCCAGCGCCACGGCGTTGTTGCCGCTGTTGCTGTAGGCCATGAGCAGGTCCTGCAGGCCGTCGCCGTCCAGGTCGATGTCGGTCGCGATGCCGCGGCCCGCGTACTGGCTGGAGCTGCCCGAGACGCTGATGAGCGCGTCGCCGAGGTCGCGCCCGCGCATGACGTCGTCGCCGTCGATCACGTAGACCGCGCCGCCGTTGCTGTTGATCGGCCCGGCCGACACCGCGAGGTCGTTGACCGCGTTGCCGTCGAAGTCGCCGAGCACGGTGACGAAGAAGCCCAGGCCGTCGGACGAACCGTCGCCCTGGATGTCGTACGCGGCGTCGCGCAGGTCGCCGCCCGTCGCCGGGAGCTCGGCGGCGCCCTGGAAGATGCCCACCATGCCGCGGCCGTTGGAGCCCGCGCCGCTGGCGTTGTAGTACGGCGCACCCACGACGACCTCGGCGTAGCCGTCGTCGTCGAGGTCGCCGAGCGCGACCGAGTAGCCGGCCTGGTCGTAGCTGCCCTTGCCGACGTAGGTGTACTCGGTCTGGTCGAGGTCGACCGCGCCGTCGACCACGCCGTCGCAGTCGTCGTCCTTGCCGTTGAGCTGCTCGTCGGAGCTGATGTTCACGTCGGCGTCGTTGTCGTCGCAGTCGAGACCGGCGCCGTAGTCCTCGGAGCGGGAGCCGTCGCCGTCGTAGTCGTAGTCGTCCGCGTCGTCGCAGTTGGTGTCGCGGTTGTCGTAGGGGACGTCGGCGGCGCCGGGGTAGTAGTCGACGTTGGAGTCGTTGCAGTCGCCCCCGCCGTCGAGCGGGTCTTCGTTGAAGGCGTCGGACTCGTAGCCGTCCTTGTCCTGGTCGTAGTCGGAGTCGCCGTTGCAGTTCTGGTCGACGCCGTCGTACCAGAGCTCGCTGGCGCCGGGGTTGACGCGGTTGTCGTCGTCGTCGCAGTCGTCGCCGCCGGACTCGGCGCGGTCGTAGCCGTCGCCGTCGGCGTCGACGATCGTGTCGGCCGAGAGCGGCACCGAGACCGCGCCCTTGGGGTCGTTGGACGTGAAGACCAGGTCGGCGTCGAAGTCGGCCCATTCGCTGGACGTGATCTGGACGGTGACCTGCGTGCTGCTGCCCGCGGCGACCGTGACCGAGAGCGGGTTGGCGGAGAACGGCGCGTCGGTGCTGATGTTGTCGACCACCAGGTCGGCCAGGCCGGCGTTGGAGATCGTGATGAACTGCTGGTACAGCTTACCGTACTCGACCTCGCCGAAGTCGATGGCGTCGGTGCTGAGGACGAGGTTCGGATCTTCCGAGATCGGCTCGGAGGTGTCCTTGCCGCCACCGACGGTGTCGTTGATGATGCCTTGGTCGCACGCCACGAGCAGGACGAGAATCGAGTACCGCAAGCCACCGCCTCTGGATCGGGGCGCAGGATACCTTTTTGCGCGCCCTCGCGCCGCACGATTTTCCCCGCGGAGTCCGCCCGTGTCCGACCGTCTCGCCGCCGTCCGCGACTACCTGACCAAGAAGCCCGACGATCGCTTCGCCCTCTACAGCCTCGGGATGGAGCTGCGAAAGCGCGGGGAGTGGGCGGAGTGCTTCGCCACCTTCGAGCGCATCATCGAGCTGTTTCCCACCTACGGGGCCGGCTATTACGCCTACGGGGCGGCACGTCGCGAATCGGGCGACGCCGACGGGGCGCGCACGGCGTGGAACCGCGGGCTGGTGGCGCTCGGGGCCAGCGACCCCCACACCCGCAGCGAGCTCACGTCGGCGCTCCAGGCCCTCGACGAGGACGAGGAGGAGTAGCGCCGGGGGCCCGCGCCGCGACCGGCTCGACGGCGGCCGAGCCG
Source organism: Pseudomonadota bacterium (assembly GCA_005776735.1). Taxonomy (GTDB): domain Bacteria; phylum Myxococcota_A; class UBA796; order UBA796; family SXON01; genus SXON01. The sequence continues at coordinate 1,658 of SXOM01000147.1, read as the reverse complement.
GCGCGCGGTCCGCGGCCACCGCCGGTCAATCGCCTGCGGCCGACGCCGCCTCCGCATCGAGGGCCAGGAGCATCGGCCACACCGCCTGGGCCAGCGCGGGTTCGTCGCAACGGGCGACCCGCGTGGTGGCCGACCACCCGAGCACCGCCACGTCCACGTCGAACCCGCCGTCGGCGGGCTCGGCGCGCAGGTCGCCTTCGCTGGCGACGGCCAGCGTCCGTTCGGTGACCGTCCACGTGGAGGTGACCCCGTCCTGGGTCGCCAGCTCCGCTTCGTCCACCCGAAGGGTGCCGGCGAGGGTGCCCGCGCCCTCCTGAAACGGCGCCGTCGGGTCGGGCATCCACACCACGAGCGCCGCTGCGCCTTCGCGGCTCAACGCGGCGCCCAGCTCGGCCTCCCACCAGATGTGCGCGATCGCCGCCTCGTCGACCTCGGTGGTGGCGTCGTCTTCGTCGGTCGCCGGCGCGCACGGCAGCGGGGAGTTGGTGATCACGAGCGCCGCGGCGGTGGGTTGGTTGGCGACCAGGCCCTCGGCCCAGAGCGCGCCGCGGATGCGCTCGTCGCCGGCGTCGGTGTGGAGCAGGTCCACGCAGGCCCCGAGCGCCCAGAGGCCCATCAGAACGCCCCCGCGGGTCGCGTGGGCGGCACGATTCCGACCGAGCGGCACGCCGCGCCGTGCAGGTGGTCGGCGTGGGCCTGGTCGGCGCAGTTCCAGCGCCGGAGGTACACCGCGTCGCGGTCCATCGGCGGCCAGTCCCCGGTGACGACCGCCGGCGCGTGCGTACCCCCGAGGCGGGGTGCCCAGCGCGCCACGAAGGCGGCCGCTTCGTCGGCGTTGCCGTCCTGTACGACGAAGGCCACGTGCAGCGCGGGCCCCCGGTCGCGGCCGCGCACCGTGAGCAGGCGCTCGACGTTCTGCACGACGAGGTCGTGGCGATCGGCGCCCTTCACGCGCGCGTAGGTGGGGGCGGTGTCGGCATCCACGGAGAGGTGGATGGCCTGGAAGGTGTCCGGCGCCTGGTCGGCGCGCGTGGCCAACTCCACGAGCAGGCGCGCGCGGCCCTCGGGCAGGATCACGGCGTTGGTGTGGAGCTTGAAGTGCCGGAAGAGCCGGTTCCCGACGTTGGCGTCGAACGCGTGGCGCACGAAACGATCGAACTCGGGGTGCAACGTCGGCTCGCCGAGCCAGTGGGGGCAGAGGGTCACGTCGGGGAGCCCCGCGAGCCCGGCGACGCCGGCTTCCCAGACGCCGAACGGCATGAATCGGTGTGGCGCGCCGTGGGCCTCTTCTCGCAGGGACTGGCTGCACATCGTGCACCGCAGGTTGCAGTGGTCGGTCAGCTCCAGGTTCACGTTCACGCGGCACCCAGGCGGGCGCGGATCGCCCGTTCGTGCACGAGGAGGTTCTCGCTGCACTCGACGCAGCGACCGCCGGGCGCCCCGGTCAGCATGCGGGCGCGGAGGGCGGACAGCCAGGGATCGCCCTCCCACGCCGCGGCGAGCGGCTGCCCGGCGACGGAGCCACCCTCGCCGGCGAGCACGCAGCACGGGGCGATCCGGCCGTCGGCGCTCACCGTGAGGTGGTGCCACGGCTTGAGGCACGGCGCCGCGGCGTAGCCGCTGCCGCTCCCCGCGGTGGGCGCGCGCGCGCCGCGGTC
>SXOM01000146.1 GCA_005776735.1 Pseudomonadota bacterium | reverse complement strand
CGGTCGGGCGTGTGCCTTCCTGCCCCCGGCGCAGGCGCGCGAACAGGCCCAGGGCGCGCGCACGGCGGCCGCCGGGCACCACGCCGACCGCCACGACCTCGCGTACGCCGTCGCAGGTGGCCCCCGCGGCGTCCAGGAGCGCGTCGACCGCGGCGCTCGGGAACCCGACGGCCGGACGACGGACGAGCACCTCTTCCCGCACCGACGCCACCAGGCGTCCGTCGACGAAGAGGGCGGCGGCTGCGGGCGCGCCGACGTGGACGGCCAGGAGCGTCAGAAGCGCACCGCGAGGTCCGCGCCGATCATCAAGCGCGCTTCGGCCTCCCAGGTCTGCCCGGAGCCCACCTCCCGGGCATCGGCGGCCAGCGTCGCGAGCAGCTCGCCGTGCGGCAGGACCGCCAACCAGTCCCAGAGGCGCAGCTCGGCGCCGATGCGCGCGCCGAGGACCGGCGCCAGCGTGCGGCTGCGCACCGGCACGGCCGCGTCGTAGCCGGCGACCACCAGGTGCGCGTCGGTGGCCAACATCCCGGCGGTGAAGCCGAACGTCGGGAGCACCTCCAGGATCGGGGACTCGGCGGGCAGGATGGCGCCGACGTGCAGGGGTACGCGCACCGAGAACAGGCACGAGAGCTCGTCCCGCACGCCGCTGGCCGCGCCTGCGGGGACGCCCGGCTCGGGGATGAGCGCCCGGGTGTCGACCAGCGTCGGCCGTGCGTGCACCAACGCAAAACCGATGGCGGTGCGGGCGCGCCGGCCGGCTTCGCCGCTGAGCTCGAACCGCTGCGTGAAGCTGTCCCCCCACGCCGCGGCGCTGCCGCCGACGCCCCACTGGTGCCCGACGCCCGCGGCCACGTGCACCCGGCGGTCCACGTCGGGCGGGACGAGGGGGGCGGCCGCGGCGCGCGACGCGAGGGCGAGCGCGGCGACGAGGACGGCCCACGTCATGCGGAGGCCGCCCGGAATCGGCCCTTGCCGTCGCGCTCGATGCGCGCGAGGGCGACCGCCGGGTCGTGCGTGAAGAAGATCGACCCGCCGCGCGCGACCAGGTCGGTCAGGAGTGACTCTTTTTCCTCGATGAGGCGCTCGGGGAACCGGTCGTACCCCATGGTGATCGGGACGTGCACCCACGGCGCGCCGGGCACCGCGTCGGAGGCGAAGAGGACCGGGCCGCCTTCGGTGGGGACCTCGGCCATCAACAGGCCCGGGGTGTGGCCGTCCGACAGGTGGAATCGCCACGCCGGCCCGAGCCAGGCACACGTGGGCGCGTCGACCAGCTCCAGCCGGCCGGAGGCGGCGAGCTGGGCGTTGAGGTCGGGCACGAAGCTCGCGCGGTCGCGCGCGTGCGGGGCGAGGGCGCGCGCCCACGCCGCCTTCCCGACCACGAAGCGGGCGCGCGGGAAGCGGAGCTGCGCGCCCGCTTCGAAGCTCGAGAGCAGGCCGCCCGCGTGGTCGAAGTGCAGGTGGCTCAGCACGACCGCGTCGATGTCGTCGGGGCCGAGGCCGGCGGCGCACAACGACGCCCCCAGGCGGTCGTCGGGCTCGGTGACCCCGTAGCGGTCGCGCAGCTCGGGCGAGAAGAAGGTGCCGATGCCCGCTTCGCACAGGACCCGCCGGCCATCGTCGGTCTCCACCAACATCGTCCGGCAGGCGAGCTCGATCCGATGCGCCGCGTCCGGCGGCGACCAGCGCGACCACAACGCCCGCGGCGCGTTGCCGTACATGGCCCCGCCGTCGAGGCGTTGCCGGTTGCCGTCCAGGGCGGTGATGCGCACGACAGGGCCGTAACGGGCCGTCCCGGGCGCCGCGAGCGTACGCTCAGCGGGTGGCGACCTGGGCCGGTGCGCTCCAGAAGCTCGCGAACGCCACCCAGAGCTCCCCGGCGAGGTAGCGCGTCCCGAGCGGGTCGCGCCGGGTCTTCGCGCGCAGGTAGTCGTTCCACACCTGGCCCTCGGGGCCCGACCGGTCGTGGGGGTGGCGCAGGTTCATCGTCAGGCGCGTGACCCCGTTGGAGCCGACGTGCACCATCTCGACGGTGCCGTCCGCGGCCACCCCGACCACCACCGCCGAGTGGGTCAGCACGTCGTCGAGCGCGCCGTTGCCGTCGCGATCGTAGGTGTCGTCGAAGAACGCGACGTCGCCGACGGCCGGCAGCCGCCGGCGGTGGAGGGCGCCCGCGTCGCGCGCGGCGTCGTGCAACATCGCGGAGCTGCCGCTGTGGGCGAGCCCGGCCTTGGCGAGGCTCGCTTCGACGAGCCCCGAGCAGTCGTAGCGGTAGGCTTCGCCCGCCACCATCAGGCGCGCATCGCCCACGAAACCCTCGGCCGCTGCGGCGATCCGACGGGCGGTGGCCGTGGGGGCCCCGCCGGTGCGCGTCGCGGCCGGCGCTGCGGCTCCCGCACGCCGCGCGAGGTACTCGGGGACCGGCTCGTCCGCACCGCGACCGAGCGCGTGGAGCGGCCCCGGCATTCGCCAGGGCGAAGGAGCGCAGGCTGCGAGGACGAGCGCGAGGAGCACCGGAGACCTCATACCGCGCACGCTTGACGTGTCAAGAACCCATCTGCTCCATCTCGCCGAGCAGGACGAGGATGTCGTCGCAGGCGAGGTTGTTGAGGATCGCCGTCTCGGCCTGGCACTCGGTGTCGGTCTTGCCGCCCGCCGCGAGGTCGCTCTCGCACGACGCGACCATGTCGGCTTCGCCCGCGCCGGCCCAGTCTTCGCGGCCCTCGGCCGCATAGGCGGCGAGGTCTTCTTCGCTGTACTCGCCGCAGTCGGGGTCGGCCGCGCACTGCGACTCGAACGCGGCCTGGGCGCACTCGTTGGTCTTGGCGACCACCTCCGCGCAGTACTGGTCGCAGGTGTACGCGCCGACGTTCTCGGGGTTGAGCAGGTCGCAGGCGGCGAGGGTCAGGAAGAGGACGATCATCGGGGCTCCGGGTGGGGGTCAGAAGGTGTGGTCGAACGAGACGTAGAGCTGCGGCACAGGGGAGGGCGCGGGCCAGACCGGAAACCCGGTGACCGCGCCGACGAGGGTGGGACGAGCCCCGAAAACGTCGAGCACCGCGTACATTCCGAGGTTCGCGCCGACCGCGGCCACCGGCGCATCGGTGCCTTCGGTCCGGCCGACCGCGCCCACGTCCACGCCGGGCACCACCTGGATCTCCGAGAGCCAGGCCAACGCCACGGGGAGGGAGGCGTCGCGCACCACGCTCGCACGATACTCGATGTTCGCCACGGCCCGCAGGTTGCCGACGGTCTCCCCTTCGGTGACGGCGCGGACGGCGTCGGCACCGCCGAGCGTGAGGAGGCGGTGATCCACCTCGCCGCTGGCCCACCCGAGGCGCAAGCGGGTGGCCAGGACATGGCGCGGGTGCAGCGCGGTGAGCTCCACCCAACTGGCGGCCGCGCTGGTCCACGTGTCGCCGTCGCGCAGGCGCACGCCGCTCCCGAGGCCCACGCTCAGGCGGCGCCCGCGGAACGCATAGGTGTCGGCCGCGCGCGTGTCCCACGCGTAGCCGACGCCCCCGTCGAGCACGACGTCGCCGGCTTCGGTGTCGCGGTAGGACGGGTCGAGGATGGAGGGTCCGACCGCGAAGCTCAGCCGGTGCTGGCGGTACCGCCGGTCCACCAGCGGCCCCAGGTACCGCACGTAGGCGAGGTCGAACGAGACCAGGTCGCGGGGGGTGTGCTGGGCCCCGACGACGAACACGTTCTGCGTGTCGCCGTCTTTGCGGAACGCGACGTCGCCCCAGGCGGTGAACGACCCCTGCGAGGGCGAGATGTCGGTGGCCCACCCGGTCACGATGGTCCGCCACCGCGGCGGGGCCCGGTTGTCGGGGCGCACCCCGTCCCGCACGTGCCGGTCGGGGTCGACGGCCACCTGGCGCGCCCCTTCGGGTAGGGCGCGGCCTTCGGGGGCCGGCCCCCACAGCTCGGTTTCCCGGTACCCGTCGACCTCGACCACCACCGGCTCGGGCACCACGCCCGCGCGGCGTTCCACCCGGAGGGTCGGTCCTTCGCGCACCACGGCGTAGTCGCTCTCGGCGTCTTCGTGGTCGAGCCACGCGTCCTGGAGGACGGTGTGCAGGCCGACGACCCGCAACGCGCGCCGGACGGGACCGCCGGCGGTGGTCGGGGCGGTCGAGAGCGCGGCCTCGACCAAGGGGGCCAACGACGCGGGCGTCAGGGCGTCCCGCGCCTGCAACGCCGCGGCCCGCGGGTCGCGCCGGCCCTGCGCCGCGAGGAGCGCGTCGGGCTCGGCGGCGTGCGCTTCGGAGAACGTGTCCTCGTAGAACGGCAGGGTACCGTCGGTGAGCAGCTCGTCGATGATGGGGTTCCACGCCGCCCACCCGAGCGCCTTCTCCACCTTCGGCGCCGGGAGGTCCTCCGCGGCGAGCGTCGCGAGGAACGCGGCGTCCCACGCAGGGAGCTCGCCGAGTCCGGCCGCGAAGAGCGCGCGCCGGACGGCGGGCCAGTGGAACCGGGACAACCCCGGCGACAGGCGAAACGCCCGATCGGACAGGTACACCACCCCCGGTCCGGCGGTGGCGAGCTTCCGGCGGTCGCGGTCGCTCACCACGACGAGCTCCGGGGGGCGGGACCACGGCCACGCCTGTTCGAGCAGGGTGCGCACCTGCTTCTGCACGTTGGGCCGCTGGGCGGCGCGGCCGACGAAGGTCACGTGGCCCGCGCGCACCTCCATCCGGGTGATCGGCGCCCGGGCGGCGGGGAGCACCACCAACGACAGGCGAGGGGCCACGCCGGTCCACCTCACCTCGGTGGTCTCGGCGTACAGCGCGCCGTCCAAGACCACGACGACCCCGGCGGGGACGTGCAACGACACCGTCCACGTCGCGCTGTCGGCGCCGTGCATCGGCAGCCACGTTCCGTTTGCCCACAGCCCCTGTCCGTGGAGCGCGCCGGTGTCGCCGTACCGTCGTGGCAACGTGCTGCGGAAGCGGGCGCTCGCGGTCGCGGCCTCGATCACCATCTCCCCCGGGTCCGGCCAGCCGGGGCCCGCGCGCAGCACCGCCACGTCGCCGTCCGGGACCGGCAGGGCCGCGAGCGGGTTGGTCCACGCGACCGCCCCGTCCGCATCGGTCGCGACGATCTCGCCGTGCACCGTGCGGAGGTCGGCCTCGACCGTGGCCTCGACCCGCAGCTCCAGCGCGAACGCGCGAGCGGCGAGCCCGAGGAGGCTCAGTAGCTGAACCCGAGCCCCAGGTTGAAGGTGAGCGCCCCGCCGACCGCGTACCCGCTGGACAGGTCGAACGTGAACTGCCCGCTTTGTACCTCGAATCCGAGCGCGAACGTGAACGGCGCCATCGTCTCGTCGAACGTTTCGCCTTCAAAACCCGTGAGGTCGGCGAGGCGGCCGTCGAGCCGGCTGTCGGTGAGGTCGACCCGCGGGGACGCGTGTACGCGGGTGAGGCCGAGGTTCACAAACGGCGAGAAGCGCGCGGTGTGGATGCCTTCGACCGGACCGAACGGGAGCGTGTACCCGAGGGTCATGCTCATGTCCATCGCACCGAGCTCGAACTCGTCGTTGCCGACGTACACGGCGTACCCGGCCTGCACGCTCACGTCGGGGAGGTTCTTGTACCCCTCGATGAGGCCCCACCGGCCGTAGCCGCCGATGACCCCGGTCTCGGTGGCGCCGAGCCAGCCGAAGTTGGCGCCCAGCTCGAGCGACGCGGGCAGGCCCTTGCGGACGTTGACGGTCGGCACGACCAACAGCGGCATCGCTTCTTCGTCCGGGTCCATCAACTCCCACCCGTCGGGGTAGGCGCTGTCGACCCAGCGGCCGGGGAGGTGGGCGAACGTGGTGGTGAGGCCGACGTGGAACCCGGCCGGACCGAGCGTACGCGCGGGCATCCCCGGCTTGTTGGACAGGGTGCTGCCGAGCTCCAGCGCCACCTGCTTCCAGCCGCTGGCCACGTAGTCTTCGCCCTCGTAGGACTCGGTGCGCGCGCCCGCGTAGTCCTCCATCGCCATGACCGAGAGCCGCTCGGGGAACTCCGCGAACGCGGCGTGCGGAACCAGGAGCAGGGCGGCGGGGAGGAGGGCGCGGCGCATCGCCGGGAACCTACCCGATCGGGGCCCCCGGCGTCGAGGCCCGGACCTCGCGCCAGCTCACCTGTGTGCGCCGATGGTCCGGCTGCAGCAGCTCGGCGAGGGCCGCCCAGGCCACTTCGGGGTCCATTCCGTCGTTGCAGAGCAGCACGTCCACCAGCGCGAGCCGGTGCTCCGGCCAGGTCGAGACCACGATGTGCGACTCCGCCAGGATCGCCACCGCGGTGACCCCGTGGGGCACATACCGCGCGACCGCCCGCTCCACGATCCGCGCGCCGACGGCCTCGGCGGCGGCGTCGATCGCGGCGGCGAGGGCGGCGGCATCGTCCAGCGGGCCGTTGCACGCGTGGGCGTCGACGAGGAGCTGGCGGATGCGCACGGGGTCGCCCAGGAGGGTGGCGCGCGTAATTCGGGCGCCGCGCCGCGACCGGCCGCTTCGAGCGGCGGCGCCTCGGCGCGGCGCG
>SXOM01000145.1 GCA_005776735.1 Pseudomonadota bacterium | reverse complement strand
GCCGGCGTCGGCGGCGCGCTGCGCCGCCGCGAGGAACGCGGCCTCGAGCGCGTCGAGGTCGGCCGCCGTGGCCTCGCGGGGCGCGGGCCAGCCGAGGTCGAAGGGGAGGGGGCTCGGGCCGAGCGTCTCCCACGCGTGGTCCCCGACCAGGGGCTTGTTGCCGTCCCAGGGGGCCGCGCAGCTCGCTTTGCGGCCGGCGTGTCCGATCTGGATCGCGATCTTCGCGGGGCTGTGTTCGTGCACGAAGCGGACCACGCGCGCCCACGCGTCGCGCTGGGTGTCGTTCCACAGGCCCGTGCACCCCGGCGTGATCCGGCCTTCGGGCACCACGGCCGTGGCCTCGGCGAAGACCAGGCCCGCGCCGCCCACCGCGCGGCTGCCGAGGTGGACCAGGTGCCAGTCGGTCGGCACGCCGCCGACCGCGCTGTACTGGCACATCGGCGACACCACCACGCGGTTGGGGAAGGTCACGCCGCGCACGGTGTAGGGCTGCAACGACGGGCGCCCCCCCCACCGGGCCTGGAGCGGCGCCATCCCGTCGGGGTCGCGCTTCTGGAGCTCGCCCCAGGTGATGCGCTTGCTGCGCGTCATGAGCGAGAAGGTGAAGGTGTCCGGGTCCAGGCCCATGTAGCGGGCGCTGTTCTCGAACCACTCCATGCTCGTCTGCGCGGTGGCCTGCAGGCGCTCCACCGGGGGGCGCCGCGCGGCCTCCCACGCCGCCAGGCGCTCGGGCACGGTGGCATCGCCGGGGGCCAACAACGCATCCGCGAGGGCCATCGCCGACTCCATCGCGAGCTTGGTGCCCGACCCGATCGAGAAGTGCGCGGTGTGCTGCGCGTCGCCGAGCAGGCACACGTTCTGGTGCGACCACCGTGCGTTGCGGACCGTGGGGAAGATGCGCCACAAGGTCTTGTTGGTCTGCAGCGCGTGACCCTCGAGCCACGGGGCGAACAGCCGCTCGAAGTACGCGACGGTATCGGCTTCCGACATCGTCCCGAGGCCCGCCCGCTGCCACACCTCGTCCCGGCACTCGATGATGAAGGTGCTCATCCCGCGCTCGCCCGCCTCGAACGGGTAGGCGTGCACCTGGAACAGGCCCGCCTCGGTCTCCGCGAAGAGGAAGGTGAACCGCTCGTACACCTTGGTCGTACCGAACCAGGCGAAGCGGCACTTGCGGTGGTCGAGGCTCGGGCCGAAGTGTTCGGCCCACGCGGTGCGCACCGCGGAATTGATGCCGTCGGCGGCCACGACCACGTCGGCCCCGGCCGCGAGCGCCTCGAAGTCCACGACCTCGTCCTGGTGGGTGACCTCGACGCCGAGCTCGACCGCCCGGTCTTCGAGGATGTCCAGCAACGTGGTGCGCCGGAGGCCGCAGAAGCCGTGCCCGGACGAGATGCGCGAGGTGCCGTGGACGAAGGTCTCCATGTCGCGCCAGTACGCGAACGCGCTCCGGATGCGCTCGAGCGTGAGCTCGTCGCCGCCGGTCAGCTCGTCGAGCGTGGCGTCGGAGAAGACGACCCCCCACCCGAACGTGTCGCCGCGCGGGTTGCGCTCGTGCACGCGGACGACCGTCTCCGGCGCGCGCTTCTTGAGCAGGATTCCCAACCACAGGCCGCCCGGCCCTCCCCCGATCACCTCGACGCGCATGCGACCTCCGCGGGGCGGCACGTATCACCGGACGATAGGAGGGGACGCATGACCCCAGCCGAGCTCCAGCGTGTCCGCGACGCCTTGCAGCGCATGCACCACGAGCTCGTCGAGGAGGGGGCGTTCGAGGTGCGGGCCGAGCTCGACACCCCGGTCGCGTCCTCGCGCGACGAGGACGAAGCTCCACTGGTGGAGATGGGGCAGTCCATCGCCAGCGCCCGCAACCGGGAGCGCACCCGGCGCATCGAGCAGATCGTCGATGCGCTGCGCCGGCTTCACGACGAGCCCGACGAGTTCGGCCTGTGCGACGCGTGTTCGGAGCCCATCCCCGCCCGTCGCCTCGAGCTGATGCCGTTCGCGAAGCTGTGCGTCCCGTGCCAGAGCCAGGCCGAGGGCCCGCGCGGCGGCCACGTGCGCAAGAAGATCACCGACTACGTGTGAGAGCCCGGGGGGCGACGGCCCGCGACCGGCCCGAAGGCGGCCGGGGCGGGGGGCCGTCGCGGCACGATCGCCAAGTTCCCGTCAACCCGCGCGACTCCTCGTCGCGTCGGATACCCTGTTCGTACATCCGGGTGCGATGATGCGCAGTTGGCGCGGGCGGCATGCCTGATGTCCGACCTGGACGGTGACGGGTACACAGCTCCGGGGCCGGGCTGCGCGCCGCCGTTCGACTGCGCGGGGCTCGACCCGGACATCAGCCCGTACGCGTTCGAAGACGCGGAAACGGTGCAGGACGAGAACTGCAACGGGCGCCCCACCGTGAACGTGTACTCGATCCGGGCGGTCTCCTCCCACCCCCAGATCGCGGACACGTGGGCCATCCTGCCCACCCTCGGCGCGACCGAGTACCAGGGCTGCGCGTCCCTGCAGAACGGTCCGGGGGACACCTCGCGCGTACCGGCGTGGACCGAGCTGGAGTGTGACTACCCGTGGCCGCTGCTCTTGACCGGCACCAGCGACGGCTACGTCGTGAAGGAGCTGACCGGACCGCCCGGCGCGTTCGCCACGTCGGCCCCCACCAGCTACCCGGCCGGCATCGCGCTGTCGGCGATGTGGTCCGAGGTGGGCGTCCCCGACGACTCGGACGACGGCTACGGCAGCTACCTCGTGGTCGGCACGCAGGGCCAGGGCGCGCGGCGCGGGGAGCTCTCGTGGTAGCGCTGTGGTGGCTGCTCGCGTGTGACACCGGCGCCGGTCCGGACTCGGCGGGCAAGGACACCGCGCCGGACGACAGCGCAGCGGACACGGCCGACACCAGCGACACTGCGGACACCAGCGACACCGCCGACACCGATACGGGCGAGCCTGACCCCGATACGCTGGACCAGGACCGCGACGGGTACACTCCGGCCGACGGCGACTGTGACGACACCCGGGACCACGTACACCCCGGAGCGCCCGACGGCTGCGACGGCCTGGACCAGGACTGTGACGGCGAGCCCATTCCGGACCACTCGTGCCGTGAGACCTGGGACGTCGAGACGATGTGGAGCTGGGAGGTCCGGTGGGCGGGAACGAACGTGGTGGCTAGCCACTCCGGCTCGGTCGCGGGGGGGGGCGCGGCTGACCTCACGCTTCTGGGCTGGGGAGACGACAACATGATCTACGTGTGGAGTCCCCCCGAGTCGGGGCTGCCGGTGACCACCTGGCTCGAAGGGGACACCTGGACCGACGACTCCCCCGATTGGGGGATATTCGCCGACCTTCCCCCCGTCGACTCCACCGGGGACGGGCTCGACGACGTCTGGGTGATCACCGACTGGCGCGGCGGGGGTCCCTCCGGCGGCCTGTTCTTGTTCACCGGCACCGACGACCCCATCCCGGCCGACGACACCCGCCTGGACCGGGCGGCCGCGGCGGTCTGGCTGGACGGCGACGGCGTGCGGCTCGAGGTGGAGCACGACCCGCGTGGTGGGGTCGGCGACCTCACCGGCGACGGCCTCGCCGACGTGCTCCTGTTCACGCTCGGCAGCGGCGGCACCTCGCAGATCAGCGCCCTCGCCGGCGATCCGGAGCTGAGCGGGGAGCACACCTTCGGCAGCCTGCCCCAGATGTTCGTCGACGAAGAAGCCACCAGCGTCGGCGCGGACTTCGTCGGCGACCTCGATGGAGACGGGATGGACGAGGTGCAGTTCAACTACGTCGGGAGCGATGAGCTGTGTTTGCTCTCCGGCGCGGATTGGGCCGGTGGCGCGCGCGTCGCGGACCTCTGCTCGGTGGCGTTCGTGGATTCAGTGTCCGATGCCGACGTGCTGGGTGACCACTCGAGAAACGAACTCACCGGGGGTGACCTCGACGGGGACGGCCTGGTCGACCTGCAGGTTCACGGGAGCGACACGGCCGGCGTTTCCTTCATGCGCCTTCTGACGGGCGGGATTCCCACCGGCGAGATCTCCCGCTGGACCGCCGTCACGGTGTCCGGCGTGTGGGCCTACGGCTGGGTCCCCGACATCGACGGGGACGGCGTCAACGACCCGGTGACCACCAGCGGCGCGGTCTCGTCGTTGGCGTTGCGCGAGGGTGGCACCTTCGAGACCACGGACCTGCACCTGCTCAAGACGTGGTCGGCTCCCGGGCACTCGCTCGACCACGTGGCCGACATCGACCAGGACGGGTGGCCCGATTGGATCATGGCCAACAACCGCACGGACGAAAACCAGCGCATCATCGTGCGCGGCTTCGACATCCCCTGGGACGACCCCTCCAAGTGG